>JAZRSP010000482.1:0-7655 GCA_045651565.1 Victivallaceae bacterium
AAAACGGCGCATTGTCAAAATCTATTTTGTTCGTCCACACCGCCAGTGACCCGATTGTGGAATGTATGATGGTTCCGGATATGTCGCTTGCCGTGGCAGAGAAACTCGCCATCGAAGGCAAGAGAGTATTGGTGCTTTTGACCGATATGACTAACTTTGCTGATGCGATGAAAGAAATCGCTATCACCATGGAACAGATTCCGTCAAACCGCGGTTATCCCGGTGACTTATACAGTCAGTTGGCTTCTCGTTATGAGAAAGCAGTTGACTTTGACGGTGCTGGTTCAATTACCATTTTGGCAGTTACAACTATGCCCGGTGATGACGTTACCCACCCGATTCCGGACAATACCGGATACATTACCGAAGGTCAGTTTTATTTGAAAAACGGCCGTATTGAGCCTTTTGGTTCATTGAGCCGTCTGAAACAGCAGGTAAATGGTACTACCCGTCCCGACCACCGTGCGATTATGGACGCTATGATTCGTTTGTACTCTGATTACAAGAGTACTCTCGAAAAGCAGTCAATGGGTTTCCAGATGAGTAACTGGGACAGCAAACTTCTTAAGTACGGAAAACTTTTTGAAGCACGCATGATGGACTTGGCGGTGAATATTCCTCTGGAAGAAGCACTCGATTTGGGCTGGCAGACTCTCGCAGAATGCTTTGACCCCGCTGAAACCGGTATCAAAACCGACTTGGTTAAGGAATATTGGCCTGAAAATAAGCAGTAATTGGGATTGAGTAGTTTATGGCAAAGATTAAATTGACAAAAACTGAATTAAAGAGCCAGCAGGACGCATTGAAGCAGTATAATCGCTTTTTGCCGACTCTGCAACTCAAAAAACAACAGTTGCAAATGGAAATTCGCAACAGCATTGAGTTGTTGGAGGAGAATCGGCGTGAACAGAAGCGGTATACTGAAAAATTGCGGTCTTTTATTGCGGTCTTTTCAGATAAATTGTTTTTTGAATCTTTACAGGGAATTGTGGTTTTGAAGTCGGTTGAGTGTTCGCAATGCAATATCGCCGGGGTGAATGTGCCGGTTTTTGAAAAGGCGACTTTTGCCAATAAGGAATATGATTACTTTGCGACACCGTGGATTTTCGATGATGCAGTAGAGGCTCTGGAAGGCTTGGTTGCGCTCCGTGAGGCCGGAAAAATTATCGAAGAACAGTATCGACTGCTTAATATCGAACTTCGCACCACCACCCAGCGAGTGAACTTATTCGAAAAGGTGAAAATTCCCGAATGTAAAGAAAATATTCGTAAAATCAGCATCCAGTTGAGCGATTTGAGTACTGCCGCCGTGGCAAGATCCAAAATCGCCAAAAAGAAAACTATGGAGGCAAGTGCATAATGATTGTTCCAATGAAAAAAACAGTCATACTTACTTTGAAAAAGTATGAGATTGATACTCTTAATGAGTTGCGGGATTTGGGCGTAATTCACTTGAACTCCAATGAGTTGAAAACTGTCGATGCCCAAGATAGAATTGCCGCAGTTTCTTCACATGGAAATTTGGAGAGAATGATCGGCGTTTTGGAGCAATTCAAAGCCGAAGAGAAAAACGATTCCGACTCCGACGGTAAAAAATTGACAGAAAAAGCCCAGGAACTCCTGGATGAGCAGGATAAATTGAGTCAGCTTGTCGAAGTTAATCGCAAAGCAGTTGCGGATATGGAGGATTGGGGTGACTTCAATTTTGCTGATTTAGAGAATTTCCAGGCGCAGGGATTGCGTTTGTATCTCTGCAATGTGGCAAGTGAAGACAGACTTAAAGAATTTCAAGACGATGAGTCATGGAATTGTATTGTTCTGAATCGCACAAAAAACGGTATAAATTTTGTTTTGGTTACTGATCGGAAGTTGGACAAAACAAAGTTGCCTTTGGCAAATATCCATACCGAAAAAACTCTTTCTCAACTGAAAAAAGAGTTGGCAGCAAGCGAAAAGAAACTGGAATCAATTAAGGCAGATTTGAAAAAAATCGCTGAAAAATTGCCGGTAATTCGCCGCTATCGTGATGAAGTTGCAAGCGAAATTGAATTTCTTAATGCTCGTGATGCAATGGAACTTCATGGAGAAATTGCCTGCATTGACGGCTTCGTCCCTGCAACTATGATGGAAAAAGTCGCTGCCGCAGCCAAGAATAATTCTTGGGGATACTGGGCAACTGATGCGGACAAAAATGATGTAGTGCCGACACTTCTGGAAATGCCGAAGTGGGCGAAAATCATTACTCCCTTATTTGACTTTTTGGGGATTAATCCGGGATATAATGAACTTGATGTTTCCGGGCCGTTTACGATTTTCTTTTGCTTATTCTTCGGAATTTTGATGGGAGATGCCGGATACGGAATACTTTTCTTGCTGATAAGTATTTTCGGATTTATTAAGTTCAGAAAAGACGCAAAGGTTCTGCCGATTTTTAAACTGGTGGCACTTTTGAGCTGCTTTGCAATCTTGTGGGGTCTTTTGAGTGGAAACTTCTTCGGAACAAAATTGCTTACAAAAGGTCTTGCTTGTCTGAATGGAACGGAAGCTAATCCGCAGCAGGGCGACCAGACTACCCAGAAAATCTGTTTCTTCCTCGGAACGGTTCAGATTATTTTGGGACACTTGTGGCGATTGGTTCTGGACTTGAAGTGGCGAAACATCGGGGCTCAACTTGGTTGGATTGCCATGATGTTAGGAAACTTCATCCTCGTGGTCAATCTTTTGGTAGTTCCTTTCCCCGAAGGAAGTATTATGCCGGTACTCATGCCTTATTTCTATGGAGCAGGTATTGCATTGATTGCGATTTGCGAAGTTGATTGGCTTGATGCGTCAAGTGTATTTGGCTTCCCGTCGAATTTGATTAATAGTTTCGTCGATTTGCTTTCATACATCCGACTTTTTGCGGTCGGCTTGGCAGGATTGTATTTGGCACAGAGTTTCAACGGTATGGCAGAAGGCGTAATGTCAGGCGGTGCGATCGGATTTATCGCAGGTTTGATAATCCTTTTCCTCGGACATGCCCTCAATATCGCATTGACAATTTTGTCAATCATGGTGCATGGAGTACGCTTGAATACTCTGGAATTTTCTAACCACATCGGTTTGCAGTGGACTGGGTTCGCTTACAAGCCGTTTAAAAAGAATAATTAACTAACAAAATTAACATAACAACAAAAGGAGTTAAAAAAATGGACATGGAAATTTTAAAAGGTTTGGCAGTTGCAGGCGGATACGCCAGCGTGGTTTTGGGAGCAATTGGTTCTGCATTGGGAACAGGTATTGCAGGTATGGCGGCAATCGGTGCATGGAAAAAGCGTTATGCACAGAATAAGCAGGCGCCCTTCTTGCTCATGGTTTTTGCCGGTGCGCCGTTGTCACAGACAATTTATGCGATGGTTCTCATGATGCTTATCAAGGGTAAATTGGAAGCAGCTACCGCAGGCGATTTGGTTATGTACGCAATTGTCGGAATTTTGTCAGGTATCGGTTTCTTGTTCTCTGCATTGTTGCAGGGCAAAGCAGGTGCTTGTGCTTCTGACGCATTCGGTGAAACAGATAAAGGTTTTGCGAACAACTTGATGATTTTGGGTGTGGTCGAAACCGTTGCCTTGTTTGCGCTCGTATTTGCGATTATGATTCTCTAAAAGAATTTGCAAGTTTTCTATTGATAGAGGCTGACTTGATGTCAGCCTCTTTTTTTGTCAAACCATAACAGCATAATATTTATCAAAAAAGAGATTTTTTGTGCAAAAAATTCTATTTTTTTTTTTTTTGAATTTTTTACCCAAAAAACTATTGACAATTTAATTTTATATGCTATAATATATAACAGTTGAAGTTATTTGAAGTAACAACTGTCACTTCAAGTAATGTAAAAATAGCAGAAAATGAACAAAAAACATTAAATGAAAGGAAAAATTATGAAAAATTTGTTCAAATTCACCCTTATTGAATTGTTGGTTGTAATTGCAATTATTGCAATTCTCGCCGGCATGTTGCTTCCCGCACTCAACAAGGCTCGTGAAAAAGCTCGTGCAATCTCTTGCGTAAACAACTTAAAGCAAATGGGATTGTATTTCGCAATGTATCAGGAAGAAAATAATGGTTACATGCCTTCTGAACGTTGGAATGGTGCAAATAATTTACAAAATAGTTGGTTCTATAAAATGGCTCCATATTATGGACAGTCTTTAGAGGGTTTAAATGCAGCTGCTATTGCTAAAACTGCTTTTGCAAAAACTGTTTGCCCATCTCACACCAAACCATCAACTGATAATTACTATGGTATCATTGTTACTTATGGTGTTAATATTTCGACTTCTGCTTATAAATGGGATGACGGCTATGGTGTTTGTGGCGATTGGGACAAAGGTACCAGTCGTCTTGGTTCATCAATCCAAGATTCAAGTGGCACTGTAATGATTATTGAATCTTATAATTCTTATACCCATCCCGGATATGTAGCTGAAAACAATAATATTAAAAATCGTCATGGCGACAGATGTAATATGACTATGGTTGATGGTCACGTCGAATCTATCGATATCATCAAATATCATGCTACCAATACCAAAGGTATGTGGACTGTTAAATCAGATGATTAATATTTAATTTATCTTTTAAAGACTGCTGCGGAAAATACGCGGCAGTTTTTTTATATTTTTTTCAAAATTTCTTAATCAAATACAGAGGTTAATTTATGCCCAAAAAACGTTGTGAATCTGCTTTTGGAATCCATTTTGATTTCCATGCAATGTCTTATGATGTTATTCCTGAAATTTGGAAACCTGAATACTATGCAGAAATGCTTGATGCGGTAAAGCCTGATTTTGTTCAGTGCGATACCAAAGGACACGAGGGATATTCAAGTTATCCGACTATGGTCGGCAATAGAGGAAATATCAAAAAGGATATTCTAGCGATGATGCGAGCAGAAACAGCGAAAAGAGATATTGCTTTGTATGCACATCACTCTGGGATTTATGACCGCAAAGCCGCAGCAGATCACCCTGAATGGGCAGCGGTAGGAATTGATGGTAAACCAAGTGAAGATTTTATGTCGGTTTTTGGACCTTTTGTTGATGAACTATTGTTGCCGCAACTTCGGGAATTGGCAGGAATTTACAAACTCGACGGCGCATGGATTGACGGCGATTGCTGGGCAGCGCAGGTGGATTATAGCGAGCATGCTATTAATGCCTATAAAAAGGAATATGGCAAAGAACCTCCACGCCCAACTGATGTTGATTATGAGGATTACCGTGAATTTTGTCGTACAGGATTTAGAAATTATGTGCGATATTATGTTAATACAATCAAAAAAGAATTTCCAAATTTCGAGATAACCAGCAATTGGATTTTTTCGGCATTTATGCCTGAAAAAATGGATATAGATGTAGATTTTCTCTCCGGAGATTATGCAAATTGCAATGCTGTGGAGAGTGCCCGTTTTAATGGCAGAGTAATTGAAGCACGCAATATTACTTGGGATCTTATGGCGTGGGGACAAAATGCAATACCGTGTGATTGGATGACTGACAACCGCCAGACAAAAGGACTTGTACAATATCAACAGGAAGCAGCAGTTATCGTTGCTATGGGTGGCGGTTTCGAGTTTTTTAATATTCACTACGCTTCCGGCGGTGTGATTCAGAATTGGGCTATTCCCACATGGGCGAAAACCGCTGAATTTTGTCGTGAACGAGCCTTATGTTTCAAATCAAAAATCCGAGAAGAATTTGGGATACTTTTGTCGCATGACCGCAATGCAATTGATCACCCGTTCGTCTATCGTGATGCCATTAGCAAAAAATGGTGTGACATGTGGGTTAATGCAATGCAAGACTGCCAATATTCAACTAAAATTCTTTTTGAGGAGACTTTGTGCAATGGCAATCTTGATAATTATCGGGTTATTGTAATTCCAAGCTCCAATAAAATGCCGCAATCAGCAATTGATAATCTTACAAAATTTGTTGAAAATGGCGGTATCGTGATTGTGGATAATCCATCAGTAAAACATTTTGACCGCGAAACTCCTGTGGCGGAAAAGCGTCAAATTTATGTTGATGCGAATGGGGCGCTTGCGGCGGCTGAGAGTTATTATTGCGAGTATATTCCTGAAAATGCAACTCCTTGCGGCAGTGTCTATTTTGATAATATCTATGATGTTGAAGCACATCCTGCCTACTCGGTAAAAAAACAAGGACAAGGAGTATTTAGTTTCCTCAATATAAATTTCGGAGATTTTTACATTTTAAATCGCTCAAATACCTTGCGTGTATTTTTGAAAAAAATGATTGCAGACTTGGGATATAAACCTGCGGTTAAAGTTGAGGGAAGCCGTTTTGCAGATTTGACTGTAACATGCAAAGATGATGACCTTATAGTGAACATAATAAATGTTGCAGGTGAACATAATGTGCCGTGCTGTCGCAGTTATGATGAGATTCCGCAATTGAGCGAAATCAAAATCACATTAGATGCGTTATTGGGGATAAAAGATGTTTCATCGGTGACTGATATTGATTTCACCGTTGAAAAAGAAAACGGCATTGTTAAAACAATTATGCTTAAAACTTTGCATATTCATGCTGCATTTGTTTGTAAAAAATAGTTTTTTGGGGAAAATTATTATAGTTTTTGTGGAGCGAAAATTTTCGCTCCATTTTTTTGTTTAAACCACGAATACACACGAATTTACACGAATAAAAAATTATTGTTTTCTTTTTTGAAAAGGTGAGAGGTGCAGGAGAGAGGAAAAAATAAAAAAAATCAGAATTTAGAGTTTTGCGGCAAGCAAAACTATAAATTCCAATACTGGTCAAGGGCTGATGCCCTTGCGCAGAGAGGGGTTAGGGAGAGGCGGCGTTAGCCTCTCCCTAATTTGTTTAAAAAAAATTTATTTTTTTAGTTTTGTCCCTTGTAAAATAGCAGAAAATGTACTATATTAATAGTTTAAATTACCGAAAAAAGGATATAGTCCTTTTGAGGTTTGATAATAGTAATTAAGTTTTTTAGTGAGAAAAAACCATGATGATTGGGATTCGGAACTTGTTTTTAGCTCCGAATAGGTGTACAATATTATTAAACTTGAACTGCAAAGATTAAAAATGATTTGAAGAGGAGAGGATTTTAATTATGGCAAAATTAAGCAGTTTTGAAGAGAAGTTACTTGGGATTTCAAGCGAAGAGGCGCTGAAAAATGCCAAGCAGTTGCTCAAAAATAAGGCGATAAGCAGTGTTTATCGTGATCAGGAGAATGCACTCAATGTGATTTTTGAGGGCAAAACTACCTATGTCCACACAAAAGTTTTCACCGGTGAAAATACCAAATTCAGTTGTTCTTGCAATCACAATAGCGATTCAGGGAAACTTTGTGAGCATGCCGTCGCCGCAATTATGTATTGCAGCAGATTCAATCGGGAGATCAAGCCGATTGATGATGACGAGGCGGTTTATGCCGGAATGAAGCAATCAAAGTTGATGAATTTGAGAAATGACAAGACAAAAAAACTTGATGCTCAATTGTTTATTACGGTGATGTCTGAATTTCCGCATGTGCCGAGCAAGTGGGAAAATGCGGTACTGAATGTAAAATTGGTGACCAAAGAGCGGGAATATTTGGGCAATCTCAACAATTTGAAGCAACTTTT
>JAZRSP010000483.1:0-1674 GCA_045651565.1 Victivallaceae bacterium
AATTCAGATTGACCATAACTTGCAATCAAATCTTTAACAACGCCGGAGCTTTTTGCCCCCAGCCCAGCAAAAACAACATTAAATTTTTGAGTAGTCTCTTCCAAGTCAGAAAATACAGCAACCGACTCTTGCCCAAAATTATATGCGTATCTTGCAGCTTGAACAAGTGCATATTTTAACTTGCTGATAGAGTTTACTGCCCCAGTGGTTTGGCAAGCAACTATGATTGAAGCGGTGATATCGTCCATTAAAAAACCTTTTTTTATAAAAAGAAAATTTGTAAACCGTCAAAATCAATGTATAGTAAAAACAACCATTAAAAAAAGGAGGATGGAGAAATGGAACAAATAGTTATTCAAAAAAGCCCCGCAATAGGATCACATTGGTTTGCTTTGATCGTAGGCTTTATTCTTACCTGTGCCGTGCCATTGACCCCCATACGTTTGTTCATTTTATTATGTTTATTTTTGAAAAAACTCTCTGCCAAATATATCGTTACCTCTGAAAAGTGTATTTGTGAATACGGGTTGATTTCAAAAAAGCACTCCGAGGTATATTTGGACGATATCCGTGGTGTTTCTTTTCAGCAAGGAATTATGCAGCGTATTCTTTGCGTTGGAGATGTGCATATCGGTTCAGCTGCAACCGCTGGAGCTGAAGTTGTTTTTAGGAATATTTCTTCACCAAGCTTTGTAGTAGATCAAATCAATAATTGTCGCAGAAAAAATCATTGATTTCTCTGTTCGTAGAACTTTGTCCGGCGTAAGATTTCAGAAGGCAGAGTTATCCATTCATTCATGCCAGTCAAAGCACTGGCAATTGAACCTAAAAAATATCGGCAATCATCGGCAATAACCTCTCTGTCGCGATTGCCTTCTTTTTTAATAATCAAACATTCACGCAGATAGATGTAATCTTGCCAGCTTAACGGAAGCAGCGGGGAAAAATCGCGACATTCAAGGCAGAGCCAAATCATCGCAATATAATCCCCGCAATCTCGGCTAATTAGTTTTTTTTTGCTTCGGTAGTTGTGTTTTTACGAATTTCAGCAAATTGCATTGTCAAATCGCGTATTTCTCCGATAATGTGCAACGCGGTGGGCATTGCCCTTTTACAAAGCACATCAACATCTTCATCGGAAATATTACAAACACCGTTCTTAAGAACTATGCGATGCAACTTGAAAATGTTTTCTGCCGAATTTTCACTTTCACCAAGCAAAGCAACTTGCACACTTATCTCGTCATCCAAAGCTTGAATTGTAACAGTCTGTTCTTCTCCTGCAATTTGGACAATAACATCTTTAGTCGGATATTCCAGAGCTTTGAGTTTTGACAAATCAATCATTAACGATTACTCCTTTTCACTCGGTTTCTTCGTGTGCGTCCAAGTTATTTGAACGGTCATGGTTTCAATTTTCTTCCCATTCGCAGGAATTGTCGGCCCTTCCGATACATTTATCAAGCCATCGCCGGTAAAATCATCGCCACCAAGTGTAATAGAGCAAACTGTTTTATCTGCCCGCAACTGGTCAATAACTTCATAGAGCTCTTTTGTCTTTTCGCAAACATAAGTGGAGGGTTTGTATCCACCATCTTGAGTTACAGATGTGTAATCTCCACCTTGGAAAATCTGAACTTCAAAGCTTGGATCATTCTGTCCGGGAGCTGTCGC
>JAZRSP010000484.1:0-4944 GCA_045651565.1 Victivallaceae bacterium
ATTGAAAAGAAACAGAAATGCTTTCGTCTTCGCCCGCACCTGACACCCACGTTTTATTCGATATATCAAAAAATCCTGATTATGTGGATATTATAACTGGAATTTCCTGAATTTCAATCTATATTACGGAAAAAGATGATATTTTTTTTCACAGATAACGGCGTGCTGACGGCAAAGAGCAACAACCATATCAAAAAGCCGATGAGGCCGCTGTTAAATATTACGCTGGTCATTTTGTGTTATTGTTTGTTATTCTTATCCAATCATCATAAGAGAGCTGCTTGACGATTTTACCTTTTTTATCCCAAATTGTTACGTCTGACCATGTCCCGTTTGTTCCATACATATAACGCTTAAGACCGGCAGCGGGGAAGAACGAGCAGTCAAAATATAAATCTTCAATCTTTATCGAACCAGCAACAATTTTCTTTTGTACCATAGACAACGTCAATCCTGTCGACCAATATTCAACTTTTATGCTATTCTAATTCCGGTCAGCAATCAAAAAATAGAAATTCCCCCTATTGTAAACCAATCATTTATGGTATATATTCACCGTATCAGTTTGCTACAAGACATGAAATACAGGAGGAGAAAATCATGCCTTTTGAAATTGGGACTTTTTCCTCAGGCGTCCGTCACCAATTCCGGAGCAAGTGCAAGACCGCTTATTTCTGGTGCCGGATGACAGGAATTGGTCCGCCGATGGTGGCCTTTCATTTTTCTCCGTCACGCTCACAGGACGTTGCTCAACTTCTGCTGGGAGATTATTCAGGAACGATTATTCGCGATTCCTATGTCGGCTATGAAAACCTTTCCTGTGAAGCCGCTTGCTGTTGGAGTCATATGAGGCGGCGCGTATTTGATGCCCATAAAGCAGGTTTTGTTAAAAGTGCGCGGATGCTTGACATGATTCGCGATCTCTACCGCCTTGAGCGAATCGCCAAAGACAAAGCCGAAGCAAAAGGTTCCGAAACCGCATTGTTTCAAGCCAGGAAAACGGTCCGTCGCGAGTCTCAAAAAATCGTTGACAATATCTTTGCGCTTTGCCGGGAGTGGCAGCACAATGAGCTGCCGTCCTCGCCATTGGCAAAAGCCGCAACTTATGCGCTAAATATTGAAAACGAGCTCAAAAAATTCCTTGATGATCCAAAATTGAATCTTGACAATAATCCCGCCGAGATTCAGATGAGACGAATTGCAATCGGAAGACGCAACTAGCTTTTCACCGGAAGTGAAACCGGTGGGCAGAATCTGGCGATTCTGTTTTCCTTCGCGGCGACCTGCAAAGCCAATGGCGTCAACTACCGTCAATGGCTGGAAGACATTTTGATCCGCATCAATACCACGCCAGCATCACAGATCGACTCTTTGCTCCCTCAAAACTGGGATCTTCAACCCACGTTGAAATATCCCGGGAAAGCCACGCAAACACGCCTCTAAGCGATTTCAACGGGAATCCCTCATCTCTTGCCGGTCAAAGACGAAAAATCCGTCCTGACGCATTCAAAGGCAAAAAAACACGACCAAAAATTTTGCTCTCCTGACTTCTGGCATGGGGGTGACTGGGGAGATACCGATGAAGTCTTATCTTTAACAAGAAAATCAAATGCAAAGAACCCCAACTAAACAGCTGTTTCAAGCTATTTGCGTTCCATATAAGACATCGGTCGCCCTTCTTTTTCCCAAATATTAAAAGGATATATATTCTGTTTTATACCGCTTTCACTCCATATAAATACATTATTAAACAACCCGTTTTTCATCGGAAGATAAAATTTCAATCCGTTATTGCGATAGAAGCTGCAATCAAATCCATTCTTTATATTGTTGTCATATATGTTTGCAAATGTAATAATCTCTTTGGTTAATGTTATTGAAAAAACGATATTTTTCCTTGAGGGCGTATTTATAAGGAAAGCTGCATTTTCCAATTGTCCTTTGTAGTAGCAAAAACGATATTCAAAATTTGTTTGAGCAAATCTTATAATGCCTATATCAACATCTTTATCAACAGTAAGACTTATCTCTGCAGTATTGCTTCCCTCATTCAATCTGAGAAAAACCGGTTCTGCTGCATAAATTTTGTCCAAGATTTCTTTTGATATTTTTTCATATGATTGATTCTTAAAAATTATATTATTTATCTTATTTCTAATTGTCTGACAATATATGGTTGTTATCTTATTTCAATTTATCTGTTCTATTTTCATTACAATATTGTTTTTAATAAAAAGTCTAAATTTCATACGAGGTTCACAATAATATATCTGAAAGAATTTATCGTATTGAGTATCCGTCTTATTTGGAATAAATCGAGAAATATTAAATGAAAATTTTTGCGTTGGACATTGCTTGGGTGCAATAAGGTCATTGTTTTTAATTTTATTGCTGTTGCGAATATGCGTTATTATTGGTTTTATTAAGACTGGGGTTGAACATGAAAATTTAATCGGTTCTTCTTGTTCAAGAGCAAAAACAAAAGAACAATAAAAAATAAGTAGACCTGACAATATCTTTTTCATATAAGCATCTCCTCTATGTAATTATAATCTTCCCGCTAAAAACGATGGAGCTTCTCCTCCATAGAGGACATTTGCTCCTGCAATACTTCCAGACCAGCTTCCCAACGCACTAGGAATACCAAGGCCTTCGCTGTTTCCTGCAGCACACGCAGTACTTGCACAATTGCGAGACTCTGAATGAGTCCAGTCAATTATGACAACAAAACCTTTATACACGTAGCAAAGTTTTCCTAAAATGTAGTTTCCCGGCTTCTTAATCGCAGTATCAGTATATGCTAACAAATTTTTCATTTTACTTAGTGTTATTGGGTAGGGATGTACCGTTCCCCCTATAGTATCCGGAACATGGAAACTTGGAGTTGGAGCATCTACTTTTCCCGAGACAACAACATTTTTAGAGTTTGCATGAAAACCTATATTCACATTTGCAACAGACTTATATTCCTTAAAAGGATGGACATTCATAGCCGCTTGAGGCATTACACTCAACCTCCATGCTACATGTCCAACAAAATCTCCTGTAACGATATTATCAAATGCTAACTCAATCGGTGCACCGGATGCAGACGCTTGGACGATAAGATAGAAATTTGATTGAACAATATAAACATTTATTGCCTTTTTACTATTACCACATCGGGCTTCAATTGTATACCTTCCTGCGGATCGATCTCCGGCAGAAAACTCATATGAGGAACCTCCTGTTTGAACTTTTGTATCACCGACATACCATTCCGGTTGATCTTTAGGCCATTGATTGCCTGGTTCAGGCTGAGTTGTTACAGTTACCCGGCCTCCGGTAATATTAGCCTTTTTTACATCAATACAAACACTTTCTTCATCCCCAGGAGCATCCGTTGTACTCGTCACAGTAATTCCGTTTGCCGTTGCTGAGAGAGATTTTACTTGAACTAGTGTAATATTTGCCAAAGCAGATAGAGCACCATTGGAATTTCGTGCAGCAGATAACTGATATTCGCCGGCTTTAAGGTTTGGAAACGTAAATATATTTCCTCCGGAACTCCAATTCGTATTGATAGTTTCGCCTTCAATATTCATTCCGGTGTATTTCCATAATGCTCCGAAATTTAAATTCAGATTGTTACTGCGGTAAGAGAATTCGCGTTCACCTCCTGTTATTGGAAGAATTGCGGTTGCCGGTTCGATAAATACGTTGACGGGAGTTCCACCGCTTCCCGTTACATTCCATCCGATTGGAGAACCTCCTTCAGAACCTGGAATATACATTCTCCCACTGATAGTCGCCGCAAACACAGAAGCGGCATCAACGAAAACAGTTGTGCCGTCACCTTCCAATTGTTCACATGAAATTGAGTATCCTCCACTTCGATACCAACCATTACCGGACGGATAGTAAAACTCATCTGTAAAAACCCATCCGCCTTTTGGAGCTGCACTTAGCGTATAAGAATAATCAACAGGGCTGTCGAAAGTTACCGATACACTTGGTGTGTCGCCATCAACATAGCCTGTTTTGTCCTCTCCGAAAAGGGTATTGCAGAAGGATAAACTCAATAGGATTAGAAAGATCCTCACCATTTTTTATTCTCCTTTAACTCTTTGTTACGTTTTATTGCATTTTTTAATCTCAATTCCATTCGGGCTGTATAATTTCCACGGGGATAACTTTTTTTATAACCCGATGCATATTTTAATGCTTGAGGCAAATCCTCATATAAGTTAATTAAGACCAAATAAAATGCTGCGGCTTCCGCATATTTTGACTTGGGATATTCTTTACAAATCTTTTCAAACAGTTGATTCGCTAAAATACGATTTTTACTGCTGGCCTGCAGAGTCGTCCATGCTACATTATAGTTCGCCCGGGCAGATATTGGAAATTTGTCATATCTTGAATTGTTGACAATTTTTATATACAAACGATTGATATTATCAATATTTGTTTTTGGCAACATTCGTAAACAATCGGCTTCTCCTAAAACTGCTATTGCTCGGCAAATCAAAGAGATTTTCTTCTGTTGCAATTCTTTCCAATATCTTGCTCCTTCATTAAACTGCTCTTTCAAATAATAGAATTCTCCATATAAAATTTGTAGTTTTTCTCTTGATGATAATCCCTTCTGTTCTGAATGATCCGTAATCATGGACCCTTGTTTACAAGAAATCTTAAGACGTTTCAAAAGATTTGGAGCCCCCAAGGACTCTAAATGAACAATGATTTCATCCTGCCTGCAACATTGTTTCCACAATTTTTCCGCTGCAACAAAATTTGAATTTGCAAACTTGAGAAAACCTAAATTCATCAAATTCTTGTTTACCTTGTCATCCACATACCAAACCGGAGCATGGGCTGTATTATAGAGTTTCAGTGGATCTTCGTCATGATATACAATGCGCATCCATTGATTGAGAGTGGTCGGCTTTTGGGTAGGCATGG
>JAZRSP010000485.1:0-2516 GCA_045651565.1 Victivallaceae bacterium
GGAAGTGATTTTTCAAATTCCGGGAGGATTTTTTCCATCGAAAAACTGCCAATGCAACATCGGCAGTTTTAAAAAAACCCATTAAGCTCGCCCGGATATTGCACTTTATAAAAAATTTTTTCGCGACTTGGAACGCTGGTAGTGATTTTCACAATTTCGTTCTATTACCGGTCAATCAACCGCTGTAAAAAATGATCGTATTTTATTTTTCCAGCGGCGCGTTGCATCAATTATTGGGGTGAATACTCAAATATTTGTTTTTGATATATGCTGCAGTATGGTCAAAGTCGCACCAAATTGTTTTTGAATTAATACCTATTCGATCTAAACTCTCAAGAATTTTATACTTGTTGTGTATGCGGAATGATATGTCCTGGAACTTTAATTCTTGTTTTATAGCATAATTTTCATCCCAAATATTCATATAACAAGAAAAATGTGTTTGATATAAAAAATGAGCTCGTTGATTGCGTCCCCGCTCAAAATTCAGAGCCGGATCATATAAAAAATTCGGAAAGAAATCTATAGTCTCAACAACATCAGTCTTATATTTCTTTAACTCTTCTATAAAATTTGCGACATTCACCAAATAGGCTATTATATCCATCGGAATAAAGTCTAATTCTCTTTCAAGGTCAAACGGACGGTATCGGCCATTATTTGCCAAGTCAAAAATACTATGGTAGTCAGGTTTATCCTGCGAAAAATATGAAAGTATATCATCATCTACTTCGTTTTGCATATCCATATCATCATTGACAACTTGTATTGTTTCCAATAAGTTTTTGAAACAAACATGGAATTCCTCAGGATAATTTTGCCGATATTTTTCAAATGGAGGAATCAACTGAAGCAACTCTTTTTCTGTTTGCAGGAAATAATACTCAACAAAATTTTTATATCCAATATTCTTAACACATTCTGTAATGTCAGCAAAGTGGTTGTCAAAATAAATATAGCCTATATCCTCGAAATAAAGAGGATCGGCATTGGGATATTTTTCTCACAAATGAGAGTTCGGATTAGACTGGCACGCAAAATAAAGTGCAACTAATGGCGAGCTTGTTAGATCCAGTAAATTTGTTGGAATTCCGTAATGCTGGGCAAATGCAATAAACTCGTTTTTCTCTGAAGAGGAAATTTTATAAGAAACCTCTTTATAAAATTCTTCTATCAAATCGCAAAAAGGGAAACAGCTTTCCTCATTGTTTCTAGGTTTAAGTCTAAAACCAGCCGCATTACAATACGGAAATAATGCAGGCTCGCCTCTAAACAGACAATTATTATACGGTAATGAGTCTACTTTTTCGATGTATTCAGAAAGACTGAAAATATCAATTTTTTCGCTGACTTCCATCTATATCCTTAAATTTAAGATTATATCTTCATAAACTGTTATAATAATTCTTGGTTTTCCTTGTCATCAGAAGGCAATGTTCTTTCAATGATGGTAAAAACTCCGGAGGGGAAAAACTTTGAGTTTCACGCTTCCATACTTAACCGGCAATTGTTTTGCCCATTTCAAAGGCTTTGGCAAGGTCGGCGGGGAATTGAGTTTTTCGGATTTCGGCCTTGTGTCCGGCATCAAAGAGAGAACACTCATATTTGCTGTAATCATCAAATTGATGGGTGTCACAGGCGTAAAGCGTGTAAACATTTTCACTGCCGAAAATCAGATGCGGGAATTTGTTTGTCGATTCCAGATATTCTCGATAACCATATTCAGCCATGACGTTTTCTGGAACATTCATCGTGTAGATGAAGCCGAAATCGTGGAGCATATTTATGCGAATCAAAACTTATTCTCTGTTTTTGTAAGTCTTTGATTACCAAACATTCGCACGGGGACACGAGAATTGGGGAGAAAAATAGGGTTTTGAAACAAGCAAAAATGGTCTCCATTTATCAGAAAATAATACCTCGGACACCCCAAAGAGCTTCGCCAATTACGCCATGCAAATTCTATATCATCTAGTTAAAAGTTTCTTTGGCAACGAAGAAACAGAGTAATTTAAATTTCCTCCAAACCAATTTGTTTGAAGTATTCATAAGTGCCGTTGTAAAACTCCGGTTGGCGGGTGGCGTCTTCAGGATTACCTTCTGGCACACAGATAACCATTCCCTGTCTTGCTCGCGTAAGCAATACTCGGTAGGCATTAATTTGGTATGCTTTGCGTTCTTCGGAACGGATATTCAACCATTTGTTTCCAGTAAACGAAAAGTTTTGCCAAGTATCATTTTTTCTGCGTAAGTCCCCATCCCAAACAAGACAAGTCCAATCCAATTCCAAACCTTGCACATCAAACTCCGACGCGGCATCTTCGAGGAACAGTGATGAACGAATGTCGGTGATGTCGTCCAAGAACCAATGCACCGTGTCAGGCTTGCAGCGCACATCGATCGCTAATGGGCGTAAACGCTGGGCTTGTGATGAAACCACCATGCCATAACGTTCCGTACCGCGGTTTTGTTTGCGCAACCAATTTTTGGCAGCATTAAGATCACGGGTTATTACA
>JAZRSP010000486.1:0-4379 GCA_045651565.1 Victivallaceae bacterium
TGCTGTTGAGATCTTCAATATAAAATTTGTGCGGTCCGCCAGATAATTTTGCATGAGTACGGGAGATCGCAAGCGCAGACAAGACAATATCATTTGATTCTGCACGTCCAATCAGCCAATCTTTGGAATTATCTCCAAGATTGATTTGTTGCACAGAGTTGTCATGAGCTGTTATTTTCAATATCATCTTGCATCTCCCATTATGTCAGAACCAACGTTCCCAAAAACTTTTCTTACTTTTTCGAATTGATTCAGAACGATTCTTTGCGTTAATTTCAGATTCGTGCAAGGTGTTTCTGGTCTCAGCAGAAGGTGGCATTTTGAGTGCAGGGGTTTTACCTGCGACCTGCGGATAAACCAAGATCAAAATCTTACTGTCGTTAAAACTTTCTCCTGTTTCAGCACAAATCCAGTTTAACACTGGAACTCTACGTAAAAACGGAATTCCTGAAGGACCGGAAACGCCTTCGGTCAATTCACGAACACCACCCAGTGCAACAGTTTCTCCAAGTTTGCACTGAATAACGGTTGAAATTTTAGACTGCTTTACATCGTAGTCACCATTGGCTTGTAAATTCGGAGTACTTACCTCAAGTTCCAAATTCAGTCTGACCATATCATCTCCAATTAATCCGCCCTTGGCTCTGAGCATAAAGCCGTAGGGAATGTTTTCCAAGCCCCCGCCATTTCCTCCACCAAGTGTGGGGGTAATGCGTACTTTTATTGTTCCACCCTCATGTACAGTCTTGAATGTGTCAGAGTCATTGCTTAAAAATGTTAAATGTCCAGAACGATGAAAACGAGAACAGCCGCTATCAGCCATCAAGTTCAAAACCGTATTGGCATTCATATTTAAATTCAAACTTCTTGAAAAATCTCCAGCAAACATTGTTCCCAACGCACTGGCGAGGTTTACATTAAGACCTTTGGCAAGGAGATTAGCCCCGATGGTACTGGTTTCAGAATTTTTCACCCCGACAAAAACAACGCCAACATCAAGGAGTGTCGGACAAACAGCAATATTCATAACAAGTTTTACGCGATTGATTTTTTCTTTGGATTTACCAATGGTAATCCATTCTTGTGTAGCAACTATTTGTTCCAGTGCAGCAATTTCGCTTTTATTGTAAACTTGCCCCTTGAGAATCAAAGTATTACCACTCATACGAAGAGAAAGTTTTCCCGGCTTGTCCGGATCTTTATCGCAGACATCATAGCCACTTTTCTCCAAAAGTTTTTTCAAGGAAAGCATAACTTCCGGTGCAGGACGAAACTGAACTAAGTTAAGTATATAGCCCTTATACTCAGGAAGAACCTTATTCAGGATGTCCCAATTAGAAAGACTTGCAATCTCACCCTTCAGAACGATTTTGTTCCTGTTTATGGAAATATCCAATTCCGGAACAGAACTTAAATCCTTGCGAAGAGCATTAAATACTTCCCGGATATTATCATTCACAGTAATGTTGTAGATTTTAGACATTCCGTTTCCGGTAACCTGCAGGTTGGATTTTCCGACCCCAATACCAATAATACGCAGCTGTAACGGCTGATCGCGCACTTTTTCGACTGAAACAATACTGTTGTCACTGATACGAAAATCTTCAACAGGGAATCCGACATTAACGATTTTAATCTCTTTGGCAGTAAGAGACAACGGTTCACTGTCTGCGGCAACTACGGAAAAGGAAATTCCCAATATCGCAAAAATTGAACATAAAATTTTCTTAAACATTGTTTATACTCCGATTATTTTTTATTTTCATTGTTTTGTTTCTGATATTTGGGAATGATGACTCTATCCAAATCTTTTGTCATCTGTTCAAATGTTTCAGCTGTAACCATACCAACATCCATACGGTTGAGAGCAGTGGGGTCATTGGTTCTGCGAAGCACAGGAACAAGTTCTGCAACTCTGGATGCTGCAATAAGAGCCTGAGCTTGCTGCGGAGGCAGAAGTACGACAATCACGCCTTCTGCATCACGTCCTATGCTCTGGGGAACCTCAAGAATTCTTACTTTGGGAAAGAGCACCATTGTTACTTCATTTTTCTGACCGGCAGATTGAGCCCCATTCTTTAAACTGAATGTACCGATAATTGCAACTTCATCTCCGCTTTGGAGGATGCTTGTGGCCGCTTTATCGGCAATTTGAATAGCAACGGCCCATTCTCCTTCACCAACAACATTCCCCATTCCTTGAGAAAGACCAACCTCCTGCATAAAAATATAGTTACCTTTACTGATCGGCTGCTGAACCTTTTGATCAATGATCATAGAAGCTCTACTCCAGGGAATAGCCTGCGAAGGGACTGCAGATGCAGGAACTTCTTTAGGCATAATAAAGCCTTCAGAAATAGTTTCTCCTTCATTGAGATCGCGGCTGGCTGCAACGACTTTTATTGTCTGTTCAAACTTATCAGACGATGTTGCGATGATACGACTGACGGCCAAAACCGCAGCCAAGCCGAGCAATACGGCAAGAATCAATGGAATAGTGTTTTTCATTTTTTCACCCTGTTAACCTTTCTGACTTTATTATTTTTTGAAATGAAATCTTTATCTAATTCACCCCAGGAAAATCCTGTTTGATCGGGAGAAATCCTCCAGAAATGAAATAAAATCTGAGCGTCTGCTTTTGACCATATTTCAAATTTTTTCTTCTGTGTATTATCATAATAAAATGCCTGAATCTGTTTCCAGCCATTTCTGACAAGAGTATTTTCAAATTTCCGGAGTGCGGCAGAGAAGGTCATGGGAATCGAGCCTAATTGCTTCCAGCTGTTCGTCATTCCTTTGGGCAAATTTTCCAAAACAACATTGACCGGCAATGGAACTTCTGCGGCAAATACTCCAAACGTAATATTTGCCAAAACGAGTATCATTATGTGTTTGATCTGTTTCATCATCTGTCGCTCCATAGCACATATTGAGAAAAACGATTATAGTCTCCCATTGAACTTACGCCAGATAATCCTGCGAGTGCAGTACCGGGCAAAAAAGGTTTTCCATATGTCGAATACCATTTCAAGCCACGACCATAAGTTCCGCCATTTCTGTCTTCGCGGGAATCATCTTTTCTACGCATAAACACATAATATCCATCCAACGAAACAGTAGATTTATCTTTACTGTTGGCTTTTTTATTACCCCAAATATGATTTACTGCTTTTTGCCAGCCAATGGTCCATGATGGCAAAGTAAACGTCAAATCAGAATTACCGACCGCAATTTGACTCCACTCACAATTCACGCTGCTGACAGAAATACTTTTTATTTTGGTTTGATCGCCATAGTCCAAAGATTTACCGTTTCCCCTGAATACAAGTTGAGATAAAGTGTCATTGGTAAGTTTTGTACTTACATGACGATTGCTGTTATGAGTAACGATAGTCCGGTCAGCGGAATGAAGTCTGCCTGCACAAACCTGCAAATCACCTACAAGAAATATCCAGCTGAAGAAAGCAATGTACAACGGCAGGACAAGCACCGTTTCCATCATCACGGAACCGGTGTCGCCTTTGAAAAAATTTTTTTTGCCGTTATACATACTTATCCTCATTTATGAAGTGAATCTGACCATTCGTTAGCTTTTTCCATATCTTCGGCTCGGTCTTTGCGGTAATTTTTCAACGCATTTTCAGCCTTATCCGGCTGAGCCACCATCATGTATGAAGCCACATGAAACATATCCATAATTGAGCGTGAAAAGGCGATAACGGCAAAAAGAGATCCAGCAGCAATCAAAGTGGCAAGCAACACATATTCCATTGTTACTGCGCCACTGTTGTCACTTAGGAAATCCTTTTTATTTGTATTATGTCTTTTCATTAATATGTTCCTTAATAAACACTATGCTTATTAATCTCAACTGTTTTAGGTTCTTCTTTGTTTTCCTGGAAAACTACAGGCGTTGTTTCGCGTTGTTTTTCTTGATAAAGTTCTTGCCATGCAATCTCTGCAATCGCAGTCAAGTCTAAATTATCATCTATTATGCCATCAACTGCAAATCCAACCGCAGTTCCACCTATCAAAATTGCATAAGATCCCACAATAGCAGTACCTCCACTTCCGGCGGCAACACCAGTAGCTAAGGCACCTGTTGCAGCATCGACACCTAATGAAGCAACAACCTTTACAATTTCCTTCCCTGCTTTGTTAAACTCATTTATGAACAATTCTTTGTTACCATCTTCTAAAGCAGTCTTGCAATTTAAGCTCGAACCTGTAATTTGAGCAACTGAATAACCGTAGGTGATACCACTAAAAATCGCTCCTCGCACCTTACCTGTTTCTAAAGCTCCTGTATGTTTTCTTTTTTCATTCTGAAGAACTTGTTGCTGTTCTAGCCTTTCTTTATGCTTGGCATTATCGTGTTG
>JAZRSP010000487.1:0-9953 GCA_045651565.1 Victivallaceae bacterium
GTTCATTGACGAAGTTGTCTGCTACAGTCAAGTCGAGTCCGAGTGACTCAAAACAGTGGTTGAGTTCAATCATTTTGCTGCGGGTTTCTTCGAGTTTGGTAATCCAAGCGTTGTTGCCTTCCGCAAATTTGCCGTACACACCCGGCTCACCGGTTTTTTTGTCTTCCAAAAGCAAGTTGGTGATTCCGCCGTAAGCACTGACGATAAAAATACGATTATAGATACCTTTTTTCTTTTGGCTTTCGCTCAAAAGGATGTTGTCCATAAGTTCGCCGAAGCGGGTCATTGAAGTTCCGCCGATTTTTTCTACTGTATGAATACCCATATTGATGTACCTCACATAAAAGTTGATTAAATATCTTCAATACGCAAAAGTTTGACTTTATCGAGAGATGAAGACAAGTTTTCGATAGCGGCAACTGCTTTCTGTACTGATTTCTCCGGAGCAATGCCGGTGAAGAGTACAACTGAAACAGATTTTCTGCTGCAATCGAAGTTTTCATGCTGAATCAAACTTGAAATATTGATATTGTTCTCTGCCAAAATAGCAGTAATTTGTGCCATAACATCGGGAGTGTCTTCGACAGTTAAACGCAAGTAATAGCGTGACTTGATTTCATCCATCGGGACAATGCGGGCAAAGAGTTTGTTTTCGGTGAAGCTTGCAATTCTGCCGACTGAATTTGAAGCAATGTTGCGTGCGACATCGACAATGTCGGAAACAACCGCACTCGCAGTTGCCTTTCTGCCTGCACCACGACCATAGAACAAGGTTTCTCCGACGGTGTCCCCGTCAACCATTACGCCATTGAAAACCTCATGAATATTGGCAAGCATGGCACTTTTGGGAATCAAAGTCGGGTGTACACGAAGTTCGACATCGCCGTCGGTGTTTTTGATAATAGCAAGCAACTTGATTCTGTAACCGAGTTCATCAGCGCATTTCAAGTCAAAAAGGTTGATGTCGCGGATGCCTGAAACATACAACGGATCCATGCCGAACCATTCGCCGAAAGCAAGTGAACTTAAAATTGCAGTTTTGTGTGCAGTATCGAATCCATCAATATCCAATGACGGTTCTGCTTCGGCATAGCCGAGTTTCTGGGCGTCTTTAAGAACCGGCTCGAAATCGACACCTTCACGCTCCATACGAGTAAGGATATAGTTGCAAGTACCATTCATGATACCGTAAATGCGATTGATTTTGTTGCCGACCAAGCCTTCACGCAAAGACTTGATAATCGGAATACCGCCGGCAACACTGGCTTCGAAAAATACATCGACATTGTTTTTGGAAGCGCACTCAAAAATTTCTTTGCCGTACATTGCCAAAAGTGCTTTGTTAGCAGTAACGACATGTTTTTTTGCTTCGAGAGCCTGTAAAATAAATTTTTTAGCAATTGTAGTTCCGCCGATTAATTCGACGACAATATCGCACTCATTGATAAGTGAGTTTGTGTCAGTAGTCAAAATTCCGTCAGGGAGTTTGACTCCTCTATCGGTTGTAATGTCCAAGTCTGCAACTTTGTGCAATTTGACATTAAGTCCGGTTCTGCCGGAGATAACGTCATGGTTATTCACTAAATTCTCTGCGACTCCTGCACCGACGGTGCCGAATCCGATAATACCAACTTTGATCTCTTTCACTTTTAATCCTATTCGTTAAAAATTCACAAAAAAATAAAATATCACTATAATATACAACCGTTTTTTGCTTTGTCAAATTTTCATTGATAAATTTTGTTAAGAAATCACAAAAAAAGAGCATGAAATTTAAAAAATCTCATGCTCTTGAAAAATTATACTATTTCAAAATTAATTAGCAGCTAAAGTCTTGAGTGTGTTAGAAAGATAATATTGGAAATTATCATTATAGTCATCAGCATCCAAAGCCGCTCTTACTGCTTTGTCATCCATGGTTTCTACGTGACCATCTGACCAACCGATAGTGTTTTTGTCGCTATGAATGAATGTTGCCATATTAGCAGCACTTAAGCGCCATTCCCAAATCTGCTTTCCAATGTCTCCGTCTTGTGCTGTGTCAGCCATAATCATTTTAGCAGATTTCATATTGTAAAGATTCAACATACCGCAGTCATCGCTTTCACCAGCCGGGAATGTGAATGCACTTGTGCCCAAATACGGAGCCCAATTACTAACGACTCTAGGCATACCAAAGGTACTCTGACGACCAGCATTATTATCATCATCTTTAATTGCAATAGCACCCAAAGATGGACAACGGCCAGTTGCCAAATTATCAACATAACCATTCTGTTTCAAACGATTGAACCAAGTGCAGTTTTGGGGTTCAAGATTTCTTGAACGAAGAATCATTGCACCATTGTGGTCTTGGCAATACATGCTGACAGCCAATAACATCTGTTTTTTGTTGTTTGTGCAAGAGATTGCACGAGCTTTTTCGCGAGCTTTGTTAAGTGCCGGGAGCAACATTCCTGCGAGAATTGCAATGATTGCAATGACAACCAACAACTCAATGAGGGTGAATTTGAACAAATTTTTCATAATTTTACCTTTCTATTAATGTTTTTTGTTCATTTTTAATTGTTTTTACCATTATTTGAAGTGACAGTTGTTACTTCAAATAATCCCAACGATACTTATAGTATAGCACAAGATTTTTAATTGTCAAGAGTTTACAACAAAAAAAATAGAAAAATATTTGCGGTGAGGTTGATTTTTTATTTTTTGAATTTATATTATCTCCGAAACTTAAAAAAGGAGATTTTATATGAGAAAAAATTTTGGCGCACAAACTTGGTTGTATCCGATGCCGGTTTTAATTATCGGTACTTATGATGAAAATGGCAATGCAAATATCATGAATGCTGCTTGGGGCGGAATTCACGATACCAATCAAATCGGAGTTTGCATTGATCCTGCTCACAAAACTGCGAAAAATTTGCAGTTAACGAAATCTTTTACTGTTAGTATCGGAGTTGCGGACAGGGTTGTTGAGTGTGATTATGTCGGAATTGTTTCAGGCAACAGCGGAGTGAATAAGATTGAGAAAATCAATTTTTCGGTTGAAAAATCCGAGTTTGTCAATGCACCGATTTTTAAAGAATTACCGATGACTTTGGAGTGCAGACTATTAAGTTACGATGATACTTGCGGTTGTGCGGTCGGCGAGATTGTCAATATCAGTGCCGACGAGTCTGTTCTGGATGAAAACGGCAAAGTTGATGTTGCCAAATTACAACCGATTTGTTTTGACCCGGTAGGTCATACTTATATCAAACTCGGAGAAGTGGTCGGAAAGGCTTTTTCTGACGGCAAAAGAATCAAGTAAAAAGTAGTAAAAAAAAACTAATTTTACTTTAAAAAAGAATTCTTCATGTTATATTATATAATGTTTAAGAATTCTTTTTTTATTTGAAGGAGTGTAAGTGTATGGAAATTAAAGAGTTAATCAATGATATTTGCTGTTGGAACAATTTGGAGTTCAAATCTGAAAAAACTGTTGACCAATATTATTTCGGTAATCCGGAGAATGAAATTGCCAAAGTCGGCGTGACGATGTTTGCTTCTATCGAGGTTATCAAAAAGGCAATCGCACTTGGTGTAAACCTTTTAATTGTCCATGAACCGACCTTTTACAGTAATGAAGAGACCAAAAATTTGGATAATCCGGCTATCAAAGAAAAACTGCGTTTAATGGAAGAGGGTAATTTAACACTTTTCCGTTACCATGACCACCCCCATGCCATGGCGGAAGACTTGATTGATATTTCTACAATCAAACACTCCAAATTAAAAGGGAAAATTATCGGTAAACTTTATTGGGCAGTAACCGGATTTGACCTCGATGAACCGATGAGTGCAGAGCAAGTCCGTTGCGCTTTGGCTGATAACTTGAATGCTAAATGGACTCGACTCGCAGGTGAAACTGATAAAATGGGAAAAAGAATCGCTTTCGCTTGCGGAACTCCGGGAAGAATTATGGATTTGCTGCTTGATGATACAACCGATATTATTGTAACCGGAGAGGCTTGCGAATGGATTTACTGTGAAATGGCAAAAGACTTGGCGGCTGTGGGCAAAAACAAGGCTCTCATTGTTATGGGACATTGTCGTTCAGAGTATGCCGGTATGCTGGAAGTTGCAGAGAGATTGTCGCATGATTATCCGAATTTGGAAGTTTTCCACCTCGAAAGCGGCGATGGTTACAAATAATAATTTAGGAGAAAAAATGTATAAATTTTTGTTGATTGCAAGTTTATTTTTTTCCCTTGCCGCTTTTGCCGATGTGCCGAAAACTTTATCTGAACTATTGGATCTTGTTGCCAAAGAGCATAAAGAGTTTGAGATAAAGGAAAATTCCGATGAAGCATACACTCAGGTCGAAATGAATAATGTAGCATCTGGGTATGAAAAAATGTGTTTAAGGCATTTTTATCTATTCTTTGACTTCAAATTGCGTAACGCAAAAACTTTCGAAGAACGCGTGAATATTATCAAGGAGTTTGAGGAAATTATTAAAGCAGTTGACCGATTGAATGATTATTATTTGAAAAATGATTTTGGCAGTTCCGGCGGGATGATGCTTGCCTATATGAGAAGTAACTTGTATAATTATCAGCAAATCGTGTGGCAGTTTTTGCCGGACAAAGCAGAGTTATGGAACAAAATTAAAGATGTTTCATTTCCGCTTGAGAAGAAAGGATTTCGGGAATGTCTGAATAACGGCAGGGCAGTGTATTCAGATGTGTGCTATGATGACGAGTATCTTTTTGCCGGAGAGATAGCTTTAAACAGTTTATTTGTCTACCAAGACCGTATGTTTTTCGTATTGGGAGTTGATTTGTATGGAGGTTCAGTGAATAATGACTTTATCAGATATTATCTCTGTGAGGTAAAAGGCAATACGGTAATCAAAAAAGTTGAGTTGAAAGATTTTATATTTGGTCAGTTAGAGATAGCGAAAGACACTGTATATTTACTGGGATGTAACGTCGAAAATATGGATGAAACCGAAACGATAAGAGTTAATTTGAAAGAGTTTTAATATAGAACATGAGGATGGGAAAATGAAAGTTCATATTATTTTAAATTCACACCTCGATCCGGTTTGGGGGTGGAGAAAAAGTCAGGGGATTGATGAAGTTATTGCAACTGCCAGAACTGCTTGTGACTGCTTGGATGATTATCCTGAAATTAAAGTTACTCGCGGCGAGGCTTGGTTTTATGAAATCGTAGAAAAATTTGCTCCTGAAACTTTTAAAAGAATCTCTAAATATGTTGAAAACGGCCGCTGGGCAGTTGTCGGCGGATTTTATATTCAGCCTGATTGCAATTTGCCTTTGGCGGAAACTTTTTTGAAACATGGAGAAATCGGACAGAAATATTTTGAGAGCCGATTCGGTTTCAGAGTAAAAACCGGATATAATGTTGATAGTTTCGGGCATGCGGCGACTTTGCCTGATTTCTATAACGCAGTCGGGATTGAAAATTATATTTTTCATCGCCCTAATAGAATTGAAAAAGCTGATTTGCCGTCGCAGATTTTCCATTGGCAAACCGAAAAAGGTTCTGATCTTTTGAGTTACAGAATTCATCGAGGATACAGTACATCCGGTGTGGCTTACAAGCAATACATCAGAGCGAATATTGAACACAGCCTCTCTGATGCTGCCAAGAGAGTAGGGCATGCAATGTGCTTCGTCGGTTTGGGGAATCATGGCGGCGGGCCGACCAGGGGAGAAATTGAATATCTTTTGGAGCATCCTGATTGTGTGCCGGGCGTGGAAATTTGTTTCAGTACGCCTGATGAGTTTTTTAATGCGATAAAAAAAGAACAATTTCCGAGCTACAAAGGTGAATTACAGCACCACGCAATCGGTTGCTATTCGGCAATTTCCCGGATAAAAAAGGAAGTGAGAGAGGCAGAAACAATTTTGATAAATACGGAAGCAATGTTTAAAAAAGAACCTCAATATTTCCCCGAAAATTGTGCCGAAAAATTGGAAGAAGCTTGGAAGAAGGTGCTTTTTTCGACTTTCCATGATATTTTGCCAGGCACATCATCCAGAGTTGCCTATGAGGATATTTATGATGATTTGGGGAGTGCCCGTTCTTTGGGCAGAACTTTCATGGAAGATGCAATCCGTTTGAAAAACGAGGCGGAAATCAGACCCGATGAGTACCAGCGTTTGATTTTGGATAATCCGTCAAAGGTTGATTATAATGGTATCTATGAGTGTGAGCCGTGGTTGGGTTATATTATCTATATGAATCAAAAAATGCCTGATTACGAATTTATTGATGAAGATGGTTCAATTATCCCCAGTCAGAAAATTATGAATGAATCTGCAAGTCCCTGGTGGCGATTTGCATTGCAAGTCAATGTGCCGGCAATGAGCCGCAAGGTTATTAAAATAAAACCGATTGAGCCGAAAGATGATGAAATTCAAAAAATCGCAATTCCGCAAAATGACTTTGCCGGTGTAACTTATCGGGTTCTTGCCTATGATGACAAAAGCGATACTTGGACTCACGATGTAAAATCTTTTGCTAAAAGTAATGAGGAAGTTTTTGAAGTCTGTGACAGCAAAGAGTGGAATGTCTGTAACTTATTTAGTGAAAAAGTTGATTTTTACAATGCTCCGGCAAGCGGTTCAATGAAGTGCAAAGTTCGTGATTTCGCTGACAAAAATATGCGTGAATTATCTTTGCAGCTTCGAGTTACCCAAGAGCAGAAATTAGTGAAAATTGAGTTCAAACTCCCCGATAATTTCAAAGTTGATAAACGTCGTGACGGTATCATGGGCGGAGTGTTGGAGAGAGCATTCAATAATGAAGAGTATCCTGTCAGAAATTTTGTTTCTATCTCTGATGATAAGGGCAAAACTTTTACAGTTATGGGTAATTTTACTTCGGTTGATGTGGCAGAGGATGGAACAATCGGAGTAACATTGGTGCGTTCGACACTTTACTTCTACCACCAGCCTTTTGTCGCGCCGGAAAAACACTTTTATCATGTGAGCGAAATCGGGGAACACTTCTTTAAATTGAAAATGCTTTGGAGTGATGAATTCAATGCTGATAAAATTGAGCAGGAAGTTTTAAGTTTGAAACAGGACTTGTATTTCAGCGAAAGTACACTTGGCTGCAACCGCAAACTTTTGCAAGATCCGATTACTCCGGTTGAATAAGGATAAGATTTCCCCAAAATGATTAAGCCGAAAAATAAGAGTTTTGACGAATTAGCAAAATATCAGGACGATATGGTTTATTACGATGTAAATCATAGAGGAGAGGATGATTTTGACTTATCATTCGATGATATTCCAATGGACGATGATGATGGTTTTGTCACTTTCGGGCGAGGGGAAGTTAATGAGATAGACTTTGCGGAAGAGTTTGAAGAAGTTGCGGAAAGTATCGAATTTGATGAAACGGAATTTGCCGAAATTGAAGCATTGGCAATGAGTGACGAAGCACTTGATATGGGTTGTGAGTCCAAAATAACTCCGGAATTGGTCGATGATTTACGCTTAAAAGTAGAGGAATTTTTCGGCAAAGACGGCTTGCTTGCCACGAAGTCGGAGGAACTTAATGGACGCACCAGTGAATACCGTCCACAGCAGTTGGCAATGGCTTTGAAAATTGTCGATGCAATCAGCAAGGGCGAAAATCTTTGCGTGGAAGCCCCTACGGGAGTCGGTAAAAGTTTTGCATACTTAATTCCGCTTATCTACCGCTCAATTTTTGCCAAAATGCCGGCAGTAATCAGTACCGAAACAATTAATTTGCAAGAGCAATTAATCGGTAAGGATATCCCTTTTCTGCAACAACTTTTGGGAATAAATTTTTCGGCAGTGATTGCCAAAGGCAGATCGAATTATCTCTGTTTGCGGCGGTTGGAAATGCTTAATGGGGACTTGCGGGATTCGCTTTTGCCGAATCCGTCGTTGGTTTTGGAACTTGAAAAAGTGAATAATAGCCACCATGACTGCAAAGGTGAGCGGAGTAATTTTAATTTCCGTTTATCCAATGAAGTATGGCATTTGGTTGCTTCGGAGTCAATAAATTGTTTAGGAGTTAAGTGTCCTTTTTACCGAAGATGCTATTATTTCGCAGTTCGCAAATCGTGGGAAAATGCCGATATAATTGTTACTAATCATGCGTTGTTTTTTACTGATTTAAGGCTGAAAAATGAGGATATTGACAGTTCGTTGCTCCCCAAATTCGGCATGGCGGTTATTGATGAGGCGCACACATTGGAAGATAATGCGGCGGAGCATTTGGGCTTGTATCTCTCAAAAGGCGGCATGATCGGCACGATGAATAAACTCTATAATCCCGAGAATGCCAGAGGTTTGCTGCTTAAAGAGGGGAAAAATGCCCTCGAATTGCGGAAACTGACTGTGGATTTGCGGGACGAAATTTACGGATTTTTTCACCAGTTTGAGAGTTACTTAAATAAGTTGAATGAAACCAATGTCAGAATAAAAAATACCGGGCCTTTTGTGGATAATATAAGTGCCATGCTGCTGGATTATTCCAGACTTATGTCACAGTATTTAAGTGATATTACCGATCCGATGGTCAGAGTTGAAATTGAGGGGTATCAAGCGACAATAAATTCCTATATCGATGCGATTGATGAGTTTTTGCACATGACTGCGCCGAATAGTGTCTATTATATCGAAATGGAGAAAAACAATATTATTTTGCGAAGATCGCCGCTGGATATTCCTGAATTGCTTTCGAAAATGCTTTTCGATACTGCATATCCGGTGATTTTGAGCAGTGCGACTTTGACAATAAAAAGCAATTTTGATTATTTCAAAGGCAGGGTAGGCTTCGCCAACGGCGAGTCATTGAGTTTAGATTCTCCGTTTGACCACTCAAAAGTAAAGGTTTTTGTGCCGAAAAATATGGTTGAAGCCGACCACCCGCAGTATTCAGAGTATCTGGTGGCGTATATTAAGGAATTTTTGAGACAAACTCACGGCAAAGCCTTTGTGCTTTTTACAAGTTACGGACTTCTGCGTCAAACCGCAGAGGCGATGAGAGATTTTTTTGAGGAAGAGAATATTCAACTTCTGGTGCAAGGCGAAAATATGAGCCGAAATATGATGCTGAAAGAGTTCAAAGCCGATGTGGATTCGGTGATTTTCGGTACTGACAGTTTCTGGACGGGAGTCGATGTGCCGGGTGAGAGTTTGAGTAATGTTATTATTACCAAACTTCCATTTGCCGTCCCGACTAATCCGCTGGTTGCCGCCCGTTGTGAGGAGTTGAAAAATGCCGGGAGAAATGCGTTTAGAGAGTACAGTATCCCGGATGCGGTTTTGAAGTTCCGCCAGGGTATCGGTCGATTGATAAGAAGTAATACTGACAGCGGAATTATCGCAATTCTGGATAAAAGAATTATCTCCAAAAATTATGGTAAAGATTTTTCAGATTCAATCCCTTACCCATTAAACATCATCTAAATTCCGATTTTTTTGTTTTTATGGGTGGCTTGGTTGCAGCCCCCCATACCCCCTGCAACCAGAACAAGTTCTGGACTGGGGTACTTGTGAGTGGGATTGTCGTGGGCGGTTGGGTGGAGTGTAAATGTGGCAAAATCTTAGGGGAGTCCCTCCGTTTTTTTACGGAGTGACCCCACAAAGCTTTTGCCACGGTTTGCCACCTAACGGAGATTTTCGACGCCACTCAAATCTCCTTTTCAAAAAACTATAAAAAATTAATTGGATAAGTTTGTAAAATTTTCTTTACATGCTATATTAATTACTGATATTATTATTAACTTAAAATCAGGACTTTTGGGGATATGGCAAAAATTCAATGCAAAATGTGCGGCGGCACACTGGATTTACAAGAGGGCGTTTTGAGCGGTACTTGTAATTACTGCGGAAATGTGGTAACTTTTCCGAAAATTTCCGATGAGCAATACGAGAATTTATACAATCGAGCAGAGC
>JAZRSP010000488.1:0-4102 GCA_045651565.1 Victivallaceae bacterium
TGATATTATTGAAGAACTTTTCAAGTTCACAAAAATCATTTTGAAATTCCGGCACACTGTCAGAAAGCTGAGCATTGATTTGCGAGATTTTTGTTCCTAGTTTTGTACTTTGGCAACGTAAACTTTGCAAGCGAGATTTTAAGGTATAAATATTTTGAATTTCAGCCGCTGTTTTGTTTTGCAAAACTTCGACCTCAGAGAACGCTTCTTGCTCTACTGAAAGTTGCATCCGCAACTTTTCACACGCTTTATATTCTTTCTGCGTACGCACAGATGAAATATAATTTTCTTTTTGAGCATCAATGAATTTTTTCTTTTTTGCATTAGCATCATTTACTGCATTTTGTGCATCACGCAAAATAGAAAATTTGTTAAAAATCTTCTCAATATTGACAATTGCATCAGACGTTTTCTCATTATGACCGCCATAAAGAGGACGCTGCTCATCCAAATTTCTACGCTGATAAATCCTGAAGAATCGTGATATCAATGCTCTAAAAGAAAGATCTTCCTGAGTTATCTGGTATTGAGTAAGCAACCACTGTTTATATTCTTCGATAGAAAGTTCTTTTATGTTTGTATAATTTTCATCGCATTCATTTACTTTTTGAAAATTTTGAGTTGAGCGAGAAAAATAATACTTGTGATTTTTAAACTCGAAAATGAAAAATACAGTATGATCGCCCACATTGCTCCATATATCAGCTGCTTTGTGTATATAATCATCACCGCCAAAAACAAAATCGATTGCCAACAAAAAAGTTGATTTTCCGATAGAATTTGCTCCTAGCTTATTACCTAGAACCACATTCAAACCTTTATGAAATTTGACTGCAGGTCTGACTTGATCATTTTCAACAAATCTATCACAAAAAATTTCAAGCAACATAATGCAACACCTCGGTTTGGGAATCAAGTTCAATTTTTCCGATGGCAAAAAGAAAATCCAAGAGCACAAAAAACTCTGAAGTATTGGGTATTGTGGACTGACAAGCCCTGCGTAATTCAATGACAGACTTATCTGATTCGCTTAAACTTCTCAAAAGAACAAGTGCATTGGGGAAAACACTTTCCCTGAAGGATGTAACTTTACTGGGAAGGAGCATCGAACACCTCGCAGTCTTGTACATAATAAGCAACTACTATTTCACATGCAGTAGTACTGCCATGAGTTTTTGAAACAAGCCAATCAACAATTGTATCAAAAACATCGTTTTGGTCTAATAACAATCCCGCACATTTTGCTTGAGTGAAGCACAAGCTCATTTCTTTGGCGATCGCTTCAGATTGAAAACTATGCTTTTCGTCAATATCCTGCAACTTTGTTTTTATAAAATTGAAATACTGTGTTACATATCCGAGTATTTTGGTTTGCAGAGGAATATTGGATACTTTTTTCTTTACTTCAACAGGAAGCATTTTTAACTCAATTAGTTCATTTTGAGTTAAAAACTGCAGTTTTACCAATATTTGTTCTATTTCCGGCTCAATGGTAATTTCAGCCATAGATTCTTTTGCCTGACGCAGTCGGCGTTGCCTTTGTTTTATATCATAAAGCTTGAGATAATCCTGCTTTGTTGTCTGATAATCCTGAATATTATGCGATCGCTCGCATAATAAAATAATATTATCAAGCCCTTCCACCTCTGCAGGCATAGGAACATCCTGCAAAGCTTTTTTTTGTTCTGGAGTGGGACTATGAGGATAAATATGGGCCGCTTGATAGCCTTTGCCATATTTCCCATTTGGTTTATAATAAATAAGATTTTTACCGCAAATAGAACAAAGACCATTACAATCGGAAAATAACTGTTCTTCCTCTAACTTATCTAGAATAATTCTACCATCTTTCCCGATTCTTGCCATAATGTGCTTCCCCTATGACTGCTAATGCTTCACAATAACGGTTTGATTACCTAAAAGTTTTCACCGCAGGTGACCATATTGCGTATCCGCACAAATACACAAACGCAGTAATATATCACGCCGATGAAGTTTTTTCAATTGGGAATTCAATTGGGAATTCAATTTTTTTGTCAACCAGATGGTTGACATTGAGGCAATTGAACAATACAGCAGATCAGAAACAACAAATTTCTGATTACAGACTCCCCCGTCTTGTCTCCCCAGGTAGACGATTTGCAGGTGCCAATCTGGCTGTTTTTGCTCAATTTTTCAGGAATCTTGTTTAAGTATAACAGTTGGTATCTCTAAGTAAGAAAAGGTGAAGCATTTCTTCGCTCCAACGCCAAGGATCGTTTTCTGAAAAACAATGAAAATATCATACATAAAAAACGCCACTGTGATTGAACACAATCAATACAGTGGTGTGATTACTCATTTCATAATGTTTATTACTATTATTTTTCACTTGATGTTGATGAAGCTTGTTTTTTTATTCTGCGAAACAATACCTCGCCGTTGGACAATGGTCCGACATATTCCCAGCCATCCTTGCCCAACTCTTGCAGCTTGTTAGCAAAATCTTTTCTGTAATATCGATCAAAAGTTTGCGTTTGATATTCGTAAGAACTTGGGGATGACTTTGTGTTCAGACTTATGCCAAGAAGCAAAATAAAGCAACCCAGCTGCAGTCCAACAAGTATCCACATCAATACCGGTAACATAGAAAAGTTTTTTGTGGTAACAGTTTTTTTAACTTCAGGAACGGGTACTTCTGCCGGTGGATTGAGATTTTCTTGTTTTTGCGGAATCTGCACTTCGCTGTTGCATTGAGCGCAACGAACGAGTTGTCCACAGTAAATCGTTTCTGCGGACATTTGAAAATTGCACTTGGGGCATGAAAAAGAAATTGTTTCCATAATGATCCTCTGTTATTAAAAGTTGTATTTGAGCCGGAGTTCCTCTTTTCTGGCATTGAGTCGGGATAATGCTGCCTTTTCCTGCTCAATTGCGAGATCAAGTTCTTTCATTTTCTTATTCAATTTGAAAATCTCGTCTGGTGAGACATTTCCAGATAAAACTGCCATTTGTGCGAGAAGCTTAACTGCATCGTAGGCATTCAATGCCTCGGCCAATTTTTTATTTCGGGTATTAAGTTCTGCAACCAAACGATCATATTCTGCTTTCGCGTTAGCGTAGTCATCGTTAGTATCGTAAGTACGCCGTGCAGGAGAAGCAGCAACTACATTACTACTCGTTACCGCAGTAGGTTCTCTTTGAAAACCGCTATAGCTTATATTTTTAGTCGGATCGTATATCCACTCCTTCCAATCAATTGCTTCTCCAACACCCTCAAGTTGATCGATACGAACAGCTTTTATCTGCTGAAAACTACCTCTCATATGTCCCCCCCAAAGAACAGCAATAACTTTTCCGCTGGAAGTAAAAATCGGACTACCGCTTGATCCTCCAACAGCAGGTATACTATGAACGATAGACTTATTATGTTGTTTGCCTGCGTCCTTGTTTTCAAAGTCGGTTATTTGTTTTATTATTCCTACATCAAATGTTGCTTCTGGTTTATCAATGTGAGACAAATCTTTTGTAGCAGGAAAACCTGCAGAGGCAACAGGCATTCCAACACGCAAAGAATATAATTCTTTTTGAGACGCAATATTAAAATAACAGTTCGTTTCACCCGCAATCTCAAAAATGGCGACATCAAACTCTCCTGTTATTTTGCCGTTTGGCTGATAGCGGGTGTGCACTTGCACTTTTGCGACTCTAAAGCTTTTACCCTGGCTATGATTTAATCGAATCTCAACATCCTTGACTCTCACGCCGTCTTTTTTCATATCATCCAGTAAACGTGTTTTTATTTGCGCTATTCCACGTTCACCAATATTATTTGCATGAGCTTGTGGAGATATGCCTTTTTTCTTTGCTTGTTCAACAACAATGTATTCAACAAGTTCGTCCACAAAATCTTCAAATCCTGTTTTTACGGCATAAGCCACATGAGCATTAGTAACAAATTTATTTTTTGAAATCGCAAATGCTGTGCCAATTGCAATTGGACCATAAACATTTCCCTTTTTGTCTTGAATAGACATTGTCACAAGCCCGATAGCCCGTTGTTTTTTCTGGTAAACTGCCGGAAGTGAATCCGCTGTAAAATTTTCTTTAACTTCAATCGAAG
>JAZRSP010000489.1:0-6776 GCA_045651565.1 Victivallaceae bacterium
TGTCAAAAAGCAAACAAAAAGAGGCAGCACATACTATTGCCGCATTGGTCAAAACTTTGATGTCGCCGAATGAGGATGTGTCTGCTAATGATATTGAGTCTTTTCGAGTTATTTGGAATAGATATTTCCAAGTGGATGATACTGATTTGATTTCCGGCTTGCTTGACTCTGTGGATATGATTGCAATTGATGAATTAAGAGAGCATTTCGCAATCATTCCGCAAGAGAATTATCCTCAAATCTTTTCGGCATTAATGGAAATTGCTGCAAACAGCAAAGATTCTCAATATGCTTTCGGTTATTTAAAGGAAGCGACTGAAATTTTTGATATCAACCACAAAAATTTTGAAGAGTTAAAAGAACAGTCTGTTGAAAGGGCAGAGCAAAGACAGAAGTTGATGAGGTCAGGAGCAGGGCTTTTGGTCGCATTGGCAGTAATTGCCATATTTGTTTTGACTGCAACTTTGCTGAAATCGGTTATTTTCGGTTTGCTTTTGGCTTTTTTGATGTTGCCGTCAGAGAGGTATTTTGAGAAAAAGTTAGCGGATCCCAAAAGTTTGCTGGGAAGATTTTTCGGATGTTATGATTGGTTTATCGGACTTTTTAAGAAAAAAAGCAAGATTAAACTTACCAAAAAAGAGATAGAGAAAAAACAGCAATTGCTTTTAATTCGCCGTGCGGTGTCTTTAAGTTGTTGTACTTTGGTGATAATTGTTGGATTATTTATCGGTTTTATCAGCGTGCTTTCTGCCGGTTATTTCAATAGTATCAAGGAATCTGCCAATACATTTTTCAAAGATAACTTCGCAGCTTCAAGCGAAACCGTAAAGGAAGATGAAGCAATATCCAATGACAGAAAACTTGTCAATAACGCTAAAAATTATTTGGAAAAATTAAAAGTTAAATTTGCCGCTAACCCGATAGTTAATGCAGTTTTAACGGAAATGTCAAACTATTTGAATGACCCCAATTCTCAAAAAGAACTTATGGGAATTATTTCAAACAAAGCAGGCGGATTTTTTAATTTTTTGGGCAAAGTGTGTTCGGTAATAACCTCTATTTTGCTTGATATATTGCTGACAATATTCTTTTTCTTGCTGTTTTTTAACAAAATTGCTGAGTTTTCTTACAAAAATAAAGGTAAAGGAAATTATATTATCCGCTCAATTTTTAATGGCACATGGCTACCGAAAGCAACCGAAGATGAGTTAAAAGAAGCTGAACGAATTATCGGCGAATTAGGACATAAACTTACAATATGGTGTCGAGGATATTTGTTGCTGGTAACAATAGATTTTGTAGTCTATTCAATTGCGTTTTATTTCTTGAATGTACCATATTTTATTGCTTTGGCAGCGGTGGCAGGTTTAGCGTTGCTTCTGCCGTATATTGGACCTATTGCAAGTTGTACACTTACAGTTCTTGTGACATTGGCAATTGGCGGTGACAGTGTGAGCGGACTTCAAATTGGCGGCATTATTGCGATGTACTTGATACATAATGGTATTACTGAGCAATTTATTTTGTATCCGATGGTGATTGGTGAGTCATTGGGTTTGACCGCTTTGGAAACAATTATTGTGGTGCTGCTTGGCGGAATTTTAGCAGGAATTACAGGTATGATTTTCGCCTTGCCGGCGGCATCGGTAATTAAATATTTGATTCCGCAAATTTATAACACTAAAAAAATAGCAATTATGCGAAAATAGCAGCAAAAGGGGAGTTTGGTTATTGGAAAAACTCCTCTTTTTTTATCCAAAACGCAAAAAAATAAAAAAATACGATTTTTTATGCAGAAAATTAAATAATTTTTATTGACTTTTTGCAGTTTTGAGGTAAATTATATATGTGAAATGTGATTATTAACTAACTCAGAAAATATTATTCGGGAGATTAAATATGGGCGGTTTTTTTGGAGTTGTTTCAAAAGACGATTGTGTCGGCGATTTATTTTATGGCACAGATTATCATTCACACTTGGGAACTAAACGCGGAGGAATGGCTTTCTGCGACCGCAAAGGGCGTATTGTAAAGAGAATTCATGATATTACCAATTCGCCTTTTCGCTCAAAATTTGACGATGATTTGGATATACTACATGGCAATGCAGGTATTGGTATTATCAGTGATTATGAAGATCAACCTCTGACTATCTATTCTCACCTCGGCAACTATGCAATTGTTACTGTCGGCAAAATTAATAACATAAATGAACTTGTAAAATTGAGTTTGTCAAATAATTTAGCCCATTTTTCTGAAATGAGCGGTGGCAAAATTAATCCGACAGAAATCGTTGCGGCTTTGATTAATGTAAAAGACTCTATTGAAAAAGGTATCGAATACGCCCATAAACTTATTGACGGTTCAATGTCAATTTTGATTTTAAAAGATAATGCAATTTATGCCGCTCGTGATAAATACGGCAGAACTCCGGTTATTATCGGCGAAAGAGAGGGGGCATTTGCAGTTACAATGGAATCAAGTGCTTTTCCGAATTTGGGTTATAACTTGAAGTATGAACTCGGCCCGGGTGAAATTGTCAAAATTACCGAAAGTGAACTTATTCAGAAAAAAGCTCCCGGCGATAAAATGAAAATTTGTGCATTCCTTTGGGTTTATTATGGTTACCCGTCATCAAATTATGAGGGTGTCAATGCTGAAACCACCAGAAATCGTAACGGTGCATTGCTTGCTGAAGATGATGATGTGGAAATTGACAGTGTATGCGGTATCCCGGATTCCGGTATTGCACACGCTATCGGTTACTCTAATGCGAAAAAGAAGCCGTATGAACGCTCTTTTGTCAAATACACCCCGACTTGGGCAAGAAGTTTTATGCCGCAAAACCAGAAAATCCGTGATTTGATGGCAAAAATGAAGTTGATCCCCGTAAAAGAGAAAATTGAGGGAAAAAGATTGCTTTTCTGTGATGACTCAATCGTTCGTGGAACTCAATTAAAAGATACGGCAAATCGTCTTTACGGGTTGGGTGCGAAGGAAGTTCACATGCGTTCAGCTTGCCCACCGTTGGTTTACGGCTGCAAATTTTTGAATTTCAGTACTTCAAGAAGTGAGCTTGACTTGGCGGCACGCAGAGCAATTCAGAAGTTAAGCGGCAAAGATGATGACGAAACTCTTGCTAAATACACTAACTACGGTAGTCCTGAATATGATGCGATGGTCGAAGAAATTCGTGAGCAATTGAATTTAACTACATTGAAGTTCCAGAAACTCTCAAAATTGCTTGATGCAATCGGAATTGGCCCTGACAAGGTTTGTACATATTGCTGGACAGGAAAAGATGTTGAATAAACTTAAAATTTTAACAGTTTTATTCTCGCTTTTATTGGTGATTGTTGGGTGTAATTCTCTCCCTGACGGCATGCCTCCGGAGAATGAAATTATTAAAATCCTCTCGGAAAAAGAACCGATGAACGAGAGTCAAAGTAATGAATATTTAGCAACTTCGCTTATGAGTTATCTGCTTTTGAATAACTTAACTGTTTTGAAAGTGGATTGCGAAAATGAAACACTTGCGATTTGTGAAAAAATAAATGGAATTGTGAACTTGATTATTACTGACAGAGATCCTGATTTCAGTTTGAAATTGGTGGTTGATGTGGAGAATGAAGCAAGAATTTTGTTGCTTTATCATAACAAGACTTCGCAAGTTGTGTGGCAAGATATGACGAAAATAAAAAAATAATATATAATTTTTAAGGATAGAAAAATGGAAAAGTTAGATTTAACTCAAATGCCCGATGAAAATGGTTTTTTTGGAGAGTTCGGCGGACAGTTTGTTCCCGATTACCTGAAAAAAATTATGGACGACATCAATGTCGCTTACGAAGAAATTATTAAAGACGAAAATTTCAAAAAAGAACTTGCTTCGCTTTATAAGCATTATGTTGGTCGTCCGTCACCGATTTATCATGCAAAAAAACTCTCTGAAACCGCAGGCGGAGCGCAAATTTATTTGAAGCGTGAAGACTTGAACCACACCGGTTCGCACAAAATCAACCACTGCCTTGGCGAAGCACTCTTGGCTAAATACATGGGAAAGACCAAAGTCATCGCTGAAACCGGAGCAGGTTCACATGGTGCGGCTTTGGCGGCTGCTTGTGCTTTGGTCGGTATTCCTTGCGAAATTCACATGGGAGCAATTGATATTGAGCGTGAAGCCCCCAATGTTACCAGAATGCATATTTTCGGAGCGAAAGTTGTATCAGTTACCCGTGGAACTCAAACGCTTAAAGATGCCGTTGACAGCGCATTTGAAGAACTTTTGAGAGATCCCGAAAACTTTTTCTATGCAATCGGTTCAGTTGTAGGCCCGCATCCTTTCCCAAAAATGGTTCGTGACTTCCAAACCATGATCGGCAATGAAATTCGTGAACAGATGCTGGAAATGACCGGTCGTCTGCCCGATTATGTGCTTGCTTGTGTCGGTGGCGGAAGTAATGCAATCGGTTCATTCAATGCGTTTTTGCTTGATGAAGAGGTCAACTTAATTGGTATTGAACCCGGCGGAAAAGGTTTGGACACTGAATTCCATGCGGCAACTATGAATAAGGGGCGTAAAGGTATGATTCACGGCTTCAAGTGTTATGTTTTGCAGGATGAAGCAGGTGAAATTCTTCCGGTTTATTCGGTTGCGGCAGGCCTTGATTATCCGGGAGTCGGCCCGCAACATTGCTTATTAAGAGATTTGAAGCGTGTTGAGTATGTAAGCTGCACCGATAACGAAGCAATTGATATGTTTATGAATTTAAGCCGCATGGAGGGAATTATCCCTGCAATCGAGAGTGCACATGCAGTTGCCTATGCAGTTAAACTTGCTTCAACTCTTCCCAAAGACAAAAATATCATCGTAACTCTTTCAGGACGCGGCGACAAAGATATTGACGCAATTATTAAAGAACTCAATTTGAAATTCTAATTTAGAAAGGTTATAAATTATGAGAATTGATATAAGTTCAAGTTCGATTTTGGGCGAAAAAGGCGAGGAAAATTTCTATGCATGCCGTGATGCTTGCCGAAAGTACGGTTTTGAATTCGGTGTGCAGCTCCACAATACATCTGATGACAATATAATCAATTTTGTCCGTCAGAGCGGAGAAAAATTTACAGTCCATGCTCCTGTCCGAGGCGATTACAGTTTGAATTTATCTACTTCTCAAAATTTGCCGATTATTTTTAAGGCTTTTGAGGATAATTATAATTTTCTCAAAGAATTAAAGGTTGATTTGACTGTTTTTCACGGTTTTGCGATGACTGATATTTTGATTGGCAGTATGAAGTCGCAGGCGGATTATGCTAAAAATTTGTCGTTATTGAAGCGAGATGACCTGAAAAATGGTGAAAATAGTATTATCAATAATGATTTTACCAAACTCCCAGAATATTTTGAGCGGCTGGATTTTTTGCGTGAGAATTTGAAAAGTGTCCGTAAAAATTTTCCGGATGTGGTATTTTCTATCGAAAATGATTTGCCGGTTTATGGTTACGGAGCAATGAAATTGAGCGATATGGTGCAATTAGAACATCCGATTTGTATTGATGTCGGTCACTTGTGGGTAAGTTCTTTGGCAATTGATTTGGATTACTATCGTGAATTGGAAATCGGTCTTGCAGAATGTGATGTGCGGATGATTCATTTTCACAATTCAGTTATGACTCGCCAAACTCCGAAAACCGCCTTAACTGACGGTCATTTGGGGATTTCAGCAAAAAATGAAATCGATTTGGAGAGAAGTTTTAACTTAATGAGAAAATACGGAATTGATTATCTCGTACTGGAAATTACCAAATGTTGCCCCGATGATATTAAAAAAATCGCTGAATTTATCGGAGCATAAAATTTATGATTGAATCGCAAAACCCATTCTCTTCTGCAACTTATCGCAAAATTCGCCGTCAAGTGGGTAATGCTATCGAAAAATACAACTTAATTGAAGAAAATGACCGTATACTGATCGGTTTGTCCGGTGGCAAAGACAGTATGGTGCTCTGCCATACTCTGCATGAGTTTCAGAAAAAAGCTCCAATAAAATTTGAACTTGAAGTTATAACTTTCGATCCGCAGTTTGAAGAATTTAATTTGGATGCAATTGCGAATTATGCAAAAAAAAACAACTGGAAACATACGGTTAAAAGTTTGAATATCAATGAAATTATTCAAGATAAAGAGTTTGAAAATAATCCGTGTGTTTTGTGTTCACGGTTGCGTCGTGGTTTGCTCTATCGGACGCCAGAAGAATTAAATTGTAATAAATTGGCTCTGGGACACCATTTAGATGATGCAATTATATCATTTATGATGTCATATTTTCGGGGGCAGGGGTTGACTTCTATGGCTCCGAATGTTGCTGGGGATAATGGCAAGTTGAGGGTGATTAGGCCTTTGATTTTGGTGCAGGAGAGTGTGGTTGCGGATTTTGCTGCCATGTTTGATTTGCCCAAAAGCGGTAAGTGCAAGTACGGTAAAATTTTATCAGAAAAAGGCGATCGGGAATACTTCAAAAATCTGCTGAATACTATCGAAAAAAAAATTCCGAATTTTCGTTCAAATGCTTTGAAATCTATGGCAAATGTCCAAAAAGATTTTTTGTTCTAAAATTTTGTTAAAATTTATGATTTTTTATTTGAATTTATGAAAAATTGGGGTATAATATGTTATGATAAAAAAAATCAACAAAAATTAGGAGTTAATATGAAATTTACAGTCAATAGAGAAAAACTTTTGAAGGGACTTCAAAAAGTCAGCAGTATCATCG
>JAZRSP010000490.1:0-7864 GCA_045651565.1 Victivallaceae bacterium
GATTCACATAGGCACCGATAAGATCAAGTTTATCTTTTGTCAGAGTTTCGGGGTTTGACTCAATTGATATTTCATTAAAACTTTGCAAATCAAAATTCCGATCCAACACTCCGAAAAGAAATTCCAACTCCTTTTCGCTTAAAAGTGTCGGAGTCCCCCCGCCGATATAGAGTGTATCAAAATTCCTTCCGTACACATCGGCAGTGCGGCGAATATCCTCCGCAAGTTCTTCCAGAAACTTCTCCCGACAACTCGTGTCCGTAACCGAAAAAAAGGCGCAGTAATCACACTTTTTCCGACAAAAAGGAATATGTATATATAAATTCTCAAACATAGTAATTTTTCCGTATTTAACCATTTTATCCTATAAAATAGCATAAAAATCCATTTTTTAAATAAAAATATGCAAAATATTGACAAAAAAATTTGAAAAATCGAAAAAATGTTGTAAGTTATATGAGGAACTGTTTTTGATTTAATATAAAATATGGAGTAAAAAATGGGTCAGCAATCAAATAAAATCCAAAAAAGAGCTCGTCGCAAGGCTTATTTGGAACGCTGCAAGGAAAGAGTAAAAGCTATCCTCGCTGCTAAAAAGTAATTTCGACGAAATTCTTGTAAAAAGGCTGTTGCAATTGTTGTAACAGTCTTTTTTGTTGCCTTTTTTGCCAATCTAAACACATTAAGTTCAAACATACCATTGATTATCACCTCCCCCCAAAAAAAATCTCGCAGTTACGCAAATTCATTGTAGTTTCAAAAATTACACCTGCATATTCTCAACTCTTACCGTAACGATTGCTTAATTGCCGATAAGGGGATATAACTAACTTCTTTTTTTGCACACTAACACAATTTGAACAGGGAGATTTTTTAAAAGTTTTTTGCACGCCAGTATAGTTTAATGTTTTCAGACAAAAAAAGCACCGTGAAGGAAGAAAGGAGAAGTCACCTCCACGGCACATAAAGGAAAATGAAAAATAATTCAATCTTCTTTTATACTCTAATATAATATACAACCCATTTTAAAAAATACAAATGCAAAAAAATAAAAATTACTATTTTTTTACAAAAAAGTGATTTTTTTTCAAAAATCATTATATTTTTGCAACAAAAAACAAATTTTTTTCAGGTAAAAACATAGAATATTTCGAAAAACTAAATAGAATTATAATTCAGAAAATGCCAAACTGTACACCTTGCTGCCATGCCCGAATGGGAAATTTTTGGCAACCACTCCATTAATTTGCCCGGCAAACTTATTGAAAACGAAATCCAATGCATCGGCAGTACCGCAATCAAGAAATTCACCGAAAATAAGCCCGTCCAAAGCGGATAAAATGCCATTTTGGGCTAATTGAGTCAAGTAGCGATCAAGTTTATAGACAGGTTCATTCAAATCTTCGACAATCAAAATTTTCTTCTGCAAGTTCGGCATAAGCGGAGTTCCGCAAAGCGACACCAAAACCGCCAAATTTGCCACAACAAACTTTGGCTTTTTATCGATATTTGCCGCAGAACCTTTCAAAAATTCTAATCTATCAACAAATTCAAGCGATTCCTCGCCCCTTAATGATCTTAAAAGCGCAGTTGCATTCTCTTGATTATTAATAAGTTCCATAAATTTAAGTGCCATCATTCCATTGATACAGACACCTTTTTTGTTTTTCAGCATTGCCATATGAAGAGCAGTCACATCACTATAACCGACAACTATCGTATCGGATTTTTTCAAACTCTGCCAATCGATTGCCGAAGCAAGTTCGGCACAGCCGTAACCGCCTCTGCTGCAAAGAATTATATCGCTATTTTCCCACGCTTCATAAAAATCTGCCAGCCGATTATCCAATGAAGAAGCAAGATAAATTTCTGAACTTTCCCCATCAAAAACATGCGGCATGATATTCAAAGTCACACCATGCGATTCAAAAAAATCAACCGCTTCTGCCAGAGATGTTTTTTTAATCTTCCCGGCAGGAGAAATCACGCTGATTTTTTTAGTTTTCAAGTAATCAAAAAGTTCTCTCATTTTCCAGCTTCAACTGTAACACAAAAAAAGGGGTGCAATTTCATGCACCCCTCAAAATTTCATCAATCACTTATTTGCGGAGCGATGCACAAAATTCAGCAAGGCGTTTTGCCGCCTCACGAATATTCTCTTCACTGCAAGCGTATGACAAGCGGATATTGCCCTCTGCGCCGAATGACCAGCAGGGGATTGCCGCCATGAGTTTTTCTTCCAAAAGTCTGGTACAGAACTCTTCTGAGTCCAAACCAAAAGAGCTAATATCGCAAAGAAGGTAGAAAGCACCCTGCGGACGAATACACTTGATACCCTCAATTTTGCTGACCAAATCATAAATCAAATCACGGCGTTTAGCAAATTCTTTTCTCATTTTTTCGACATCATCATCGGCTTCGCCATTGATTGCCGCCAAAGCACCCCATTGAGCAAAAGTGGTTGCATTACTGGTGGTATGACTCTGGAACGCGATAATTTTCTTTGCCAACCATTTAGGAGCGCACAAGTACCCCAAACGCCAACCGGTCATGCTGTAAGTTTTGCTGAAACCATTAACGGTGATAGTATGCTCTGCCATTTCCGGTGAAATAGAAGCAATACTTACATGCGGTTTATCCGCATCATAGACCAATTTTTCATAAATTTCGTCAGCCAAAACCATAATATTTCTGCGAATTGCGATTTCGGCGATTTTTTCCAAAGTGCTGCGGCGATAAACTGCTCCGGTCGGGTTTGACGGAGTAGTTAAAATCAAAAGACGGGTTTTGTCATTGATTGTATTTTCGAGTTCTCTGGGGTCGATTTCGTAATTATTCTCTGCACGAGTGGGGAGTTCGACGACCTTTGCGCCTGTACCTTTGACCATTTCGGGGTAGCTCAACCAGTAGGGAGAGGGGATGATCACCTCATCGCCGGGGCCGCAAAGAGCAGCAACTGCGGTGAAAACCGAAAATTTAGCACCGGGAGCGACACAAGTTTGAGTAACATCGACATCGATATTATTTTCACGCTTAAATTTAGCCTGCACTGCCTTACGCAATTCCATAAGACCGCTGGCGGGAGTGTAATAGACTTTTCCCTCCTGGATTGCCTTGATACAAGCATCCTTGATTACCTGCGGGGTATCGAAATCGGGTTCACCGGCAGACATACTTACCACATCAAGCCCTTGGGCTTTCAATTCCTTTGCTTTTGCGGCGATTGCCAAAGTTGCAGACGGCACGAAATCACCCATAAAGCCTTTTGTTTTTTCCAAAAATTCCATAACAATCCTCTTATTTAGAATTTCAAGTTCAAAATAATAACTTCATAATATACATTCTTTTTGCAAAAAATCAAGAAAAATTCTAAAAAAAGAACTAAAAGAAATACTCAACATCAATAAGTTGCAACGATTTTTCGAGAATTTTCTCCAATTCGGCGGCACATTTGCGGCTTTCAATAATCGACTGAATAAAAAACGAGGCATCCTGGAGAGAAATATATTTCGGCTGTTCACGATTTTTTACCATCACAATTGCGAAACTGTCATCAAACTCCATAATTGAACTGTACTCCCCCGATTCAAGTTCGGCGGCTTTCTCCAATAATCTCGCCTGATAGGCAGGCTCATAGAATTTCTTCGGCAAATTCGCATTCAACTGCTCTGCCAACTTCTCGAACGACACTCCTTGAAGCAATTTGCTGTAAGTTTGATTAATGATTTTGCGACTGTCTACTTGCGTTTTTTCAACTGCCAAAAAGGCGACTGAAACTTTCACATCATGAAGAAAAATATTCTGGTTCACCCGATAAAAAAACTCAATTTCATCGGGAGAAACATAAGTTGTTTCCGGGTTATGTTTTTTTAAATAGAGCAAAGTTGCCACTGTAAGTTGATAATTTTTGTCGGAGGCAAGCTGCTGAATATTTTGGTTGCGATTATAAGATTTAACAAGTTCCGACGGCAATTTTCCCTGTGACGACTGCAAGTAATCATAAGCCATTTGATACGAAGGCTTAAAGTCATATTTTTCCAAGAAAAAACTAATAATATCAAGATAGATTTTTTCTTCCAAAATGCGTTTCAGAATTTCCTCAAATTCCACATCATCAACTTGAGATAAATCCCGATCCTGCAACAACTCCATTGCTTCTTGCCGAGTAATCTTTTTTTGACCGTACTTGACCAAAACTTCGGGATACTTGGCAAGACGGTTGCTTAATGGCGTATCGACATTCTCTGCCCGACTAATCGGGCAGAGCACCGTACATGCAATAAAAAAAACTGCGAACGGGAAAATTTTTAATCTAAAACTCTTCATCATCACATTCAGAGTCATACTCATCACTGCACTCTATTACACTCTCATCTGCGCCGAAAACCGCCTCCATAGCAATTGGAAGAGAGTTTGCAACTCCGCCGAGAAACGCCGTAAATAACAAAATGAACCACAAAAGCCCATAACTATATTTCGGCTGCAGATAACTTATTTCAGATTCAGAGTCTGTCGAATAATTTTCTTTCAAATCCTGATAGAAACAGATATTGGCAACTCCTGCTTGAATCAAAAATAATACGAAAACGATAATCAAAACCAAAACTACCAAAGCCGCAATCAAACCTGTCACCCAACTTTTCATGTAGAGAGCAAAACCAACTATACTTCCACATAAAATCATAATCAGCAGCAAAATTGCACAATAAGTTATATCCAGTTTGAAAAGACGCCACTTATTGCCGTCCATCATCGCTTTACTACGCTTTAGAATCTCCATTACCGGCAGTTTTTTATCTTCCTCGCATGCAATTAACGCCGCCTGACGGTATCTGTACGCCACAATCGTCCCATAAACCGTACCGCAGAAAATCAAACAAACTGCCGTAATCAACAACCCGATACTCCCCCATGCAGGCATCGCATGATAATTAAGCCCGATAAAAACTACAATTCCTCCTCCCATCAACAGAAAAATTGCCATATAGAGCATAATTATCAAACCGACCAAAAGATTAACTCCATAAAATACCAGAAAATTTTTGGGATTGATTGCAAAAAGCAACGACGGTTTAATATTGTCCATAATTTTTCCGGTTCTCACAAAATTAAGGCCGAATTTCACCACAAAAAAGTTCATGATTAAATTAACGACCGTTGCCGCCATATACAGAATGGTCGCAATCAGTACAAGCGACATTACGATTCCCAAATCAGAAAAAAAACCGCACAAAAAGCTGAATACTTTGAAAAAACCATTAGAAATTCCACCGATAGTCAAGGCAATATAACTAACTAAAATAATCCCCAAATACGCTTTCGGAGTTAAAATTTTAGTTGCTTGCTTCATTAATTCTCTTACAGTTTTCATAAATACCTCCTGCTAAAAAATTATCTCTTTGAACCGGCATTTCTGCCGCTGCTGTCACGATAGGTCGTCGTGTCGCCATTCTGATACGAAGTACCTTGTATACGCCCTGAACCGTCACGGTAAGTTGTTGTGTTTCCATGAGTTGTACTGCTTCCCTTGATTCTGCCGGAACCGTCCCGATAGGTCGTTGAATTTCCAGTAGTCGTCGAAGTACCGGTAATTCTCCCCGCTCCATCACGATAGGTTGTTGTGTTGCCAATAGTGGTGGATGTCCCGGTAATTCTGCCCGATGCATCACGATAAGTCGTGGTATTGCCGTTAGTATACTCCGTATATTTAATACGGCCTGAACTGTCACGGTAAGTTTTTGTGGTACTTTCAGCATTAACTGCCAAAATTCCAACAAAAGCCAATAATACAATTACCCCCAATTTCATAGTTCCAGTTCCATTCAGCATTTATTTTTCAGTACAATTACGATATTTTTCCATAATTGCTTCGCAATTTGCTCCGATTGCCGCCACATCCGCACCGCAGTTCACAAAGTCGTATCCGTCAGCAAAACATTGTTCCAAAGACGGCACCGATACTGTACCTGCAAATTTTCCATATTTGTGGGCAGTTTTCACCACCAAATCATACGCTTTTTTGACTTCCGGATGATTGAATTCCGCCGGATGCCCGATTGCGTGACTGAAATCACCCGGGCCAAAGAAAATCATATCAATTCCGGGGAGTTTGCAAATTTCATCAAGTTCGCTTAAAGGTTCCGGATCTTCAATCTGCACAATCACCAAGCGGTTTTCATTCATGAATTTTATATACTCTTTGAAGTCAAATTTGCAGAATAAACCGTCCGCATTACCGCCGTCAACCGGTCTTAATCCCAACGGCTGAAAACGCACTGTATGCACCAGTTCCTTCGCCTCTTCCAAACTCATAAGGTGCGGCACCATAATTCCGGTCGCATCTGCTTCGAGCGGTCGGATATAGTCACTGTAACAACCTTTGGCGACACGAACAATACAATCACAGTCATACGCTTTCGCGGCTAAAATCTGCATTTCCATAGTTGATTGGTCTGTCGGCACATGCTCCTGACAAATCCAGACCGCATCGAAACCAGACATTGCAGCGATTTCCACCGGTCGGAAGCAGGACAAATTAGACTTGTAAGAAATTGCCTTTTTACCGGCACGAAGTTTCTCTAAAACTCGACTTTTTCTCGGAATAACCATTTTTTCTCTCCCAATTAAATTAATTTTTCAAGTTCTTTCTGCAAAGCCGCAGACATCAAAGCATGACCGGCAGGAGTTGGATGCACACCGTCGTTTGCCCAGTAAGCAGGCTCGGCTTTTTTGACCGCTTCGTCAAAAATCGCCTGAGTATCAATAAATACTGCACCATGTTTCTCGGCTATTTTTTTCACCGCTGCAGCATAAATCACACGATTTTCCTTAAAGAAATCATCTACTACTCCGCAGTCCAGAATAAAAGGTGATAGCAAAACAAACTTTACATTCGGCAACACCTTTTTTGTCCAAGTTATCATCATGTCATAAACTTGCTCGAAACGGTCAATTTCAACTCCGTTCTGCCAATCTCTTTCGTGCCAAATATCATTAATACCAATCAAAATAGTGATAATATCAGGCTGCAAATTGATAGTATCAACTCTCCAACGAGCATATAAATCAACTACACGATGGCCACTGATGCCGCGGTTATAAAATTTCAAATCTTTTTCGGGATACTTTGCCAAAAGCGCAGCAGCAGTCAAATTGGCATAACCGGAACCCAAAGCACAATTTTCATTTAAACCTTCACGAGCACGACCGAAATCTGTAATCGAATCTCCTTGCATAACAATTTTTTTCATTTTTATTTCTCCCTGTTTTTAATGAACATAATAATATATAACTTCTTAAATCAAAATTCAAATATAAAAATTCTATTTTTATAATTTTTTTCTAGTTATAGAATATCTATAAATACCAATAAGAACTTTTGCCCAAGTGTTATATTATTTCCAAATTACTAAACCGTAAGCAGGTAAAGTATTATATTTTTTTATCAAACAAAGAAGAGTAAAGTAATTATTAAATAAATTAAAATACTTTACTCAAATCAATACAGTACAAAAGAGCAAACCAATTCTCCTTCCCCTCGACAAATCCTTGATACAATATACCTTCTTTTCAAACATGTCCATGTAGTAACATAAATACCGTACATATTATAGTACTCCACCACCAATACAGCAATGTGTAAAAAGGGAGCCAAGCTATAAGAATAAGTCTGCGAAAGATTTTTTTATAGGGCAATGCCAATATCACCATACCACCAAAAAGAAGAACCCAAAGATAGAACAGCAGATAACAGATTATTATTAACAATACAGTAATTTGCCGAATAATCCCCGGCAATAGTGGCAGCAATAAAACAAACAATGGAATAACAGTTGCAATAGATATAAATATTCCGAGTTTTCCA
>JAZRSP010000491.1:0-2671 GCA_045651565.1 Victivallaceae bacterium
TGGCGAAGATCTGTTCGAAGTTGGCGGCTACGCTGTCGTTGGCGAAGCTGCTGTCTCGCAGGACGGCGTAAGCCGGCTGTTCTTGGGCGATGGCTTTGACCACATCATCGGTCACATTCTCATCGAAACAGGCGATCAGGAAGTTGCCTGCCACTTTAAAAACCTTTTTGCCGGAAATGACGGTTTCTTCGATTTTGCTATCAAGAGTGATGCCGAATTCCAACATCACCTGGAACAGCAGATCTTCCGGGGTACGGTCAGGCTTGATGTTGCTGATCAAACTCAACAAATCATTCTGCGAAGTTTTGTCCGGAGCGTAATACACATCTTCCATATTGGAGCTGTCCAGTTTCAGAACTCTGAAACCGATATCCAAATCGGCAGCAGTCAATCCAGCCTCTTCCTTGATTTTCTTACCAGCACGGCGGATGCGTTCTTTACCCACATCCGCAATAGTATTAAGACCAATATTTGAAGCTCCATTGTTATCCGAAATGATTTCTGGAATTTGGACAAGTATATATTTTCGTTTTGAATTTTTCTCCAAATTCAATTCCATAACAGATTGAGCTGTTGTTGCTGAACCTGCAAAAAAATCAAGAATGATATCATTGTCATTACTTCCGATGATACTCAACATTTTAATTAACTTTACAGGTTTTGGCGTATCAAAAGGTACTTGTTCTAATTCTTGAAAAAGCTTTATAAGATCTTTCTTTGCCATATCTGTGTGACCATAGTCCTCGTAGAGCAACAGGCTTGATGCTCGCCTTCCACAAACTTCTGACAAATATTGCTTAACCGCAGGGAATGCATTACCATCTTTTCCAAAATAAATCTTATTTTCGCTTAACAATTTTTTCATTGTATCAGGTGCATAAACCCAATGTTTCCCTTTGGGAACATTAAATACTTTTCCAGTACTTGGGCTTATAACATCATAGTAACCATTCTTTCTTTCTCCTGCTCCAACGCAATCTCCAGGCTTCCAAGGTCCTCTGGGATCATTGTCTGGATTTTTGTACCTTGCATTCATGGCTTCTGTTCGTGGCAATAATCCCAACGAAAAGACATTTACATTGCGGCAATAGCAAAGTGCAAATTCATAATCATTTGAAAAAAAACGTGCTTGATTTTTAGGAGAATAAACTTTTTGCCACCCTAACTGAGATATGAAATTTTGTTCGCCAAAAATTTCATCGCAAAGTTTGCGTAAATTTTGCACCTCATTTTCATCTATTGAAATAAAAATAACTCCGTCATCTGTAAGTAAATCTTTTGCGACTTTCAGGCGAGGATAAATCATATTGAGCCAGTCGGTGTGAAATCTGCCGTTACTTTCGGTATTTTGCACCAATCGATTTCCTTGAGAATCATAGTCATTGGAGCGTTCTGCATATTCTTCTATTGTCTCTGAAAAATCATCATTGTAAACAAAATCGTGACCAGTGTTGTACGGCGGGTCAATGTAAATCATCTTCACTTTGCCGAGATAAGTTTCCCGGAGCAGTTTTAATACATCAAGGTTGTCCCCCTCAATGTAAAGGTTTTGGGTGGTATCAAAATTGACTGATTCCTCACGGCACGGACGCAGAGTCGCCGCAATCGGCGTAGAAGCCAGCCGCATCGCCTGCCGCTTATCGGGCCAGGTGAATTGATACCGTTCTTCATTGCCCTCAACCACACGGATGGAAATTTCCTGCATCAAAATATCTTTATCGATTGCCCGGACAACTTCGCCATTCTCATCGATCGTTTCCGTCACCGCATTGGGAAACAACGCCGCCAGCTTCAAAAAATTCTCATTGGCAATATCAGTTGTCTGCATCTTCATTTTTTCCATATCTCAAATCTCCTCAAGAGTTTTTATTTTTAACCACGAAATACACGAAAATCACGAAAAGGGGTTACTGTTGTTGGTTGGGATTAGATGTTGCCAGCAACTTTTCATACGCAGCGATTTTTTCAAATACTGTCATCTTTATAAAATCCAAATGTTTCTGAAATTCGGGATCGTTACAAATAATATTTTGACAGAGCCAATCGCTGAATACCCTCAAGTTGTCTAAATTATGTTTTGTAACAGGAGTTTCTATTTCTTCCGGGGTAATCTGTGAAAGTTTATTGATTATATTAGTCGTATCTTTTTCTTTTAATGGTATCATCCCATTTGCCAACTTAAACCGCCATGTAATCACGACCAAAGACATAAGCCGATAGTTATTAACAACAGATTTATCAGGATTGGGGATTGCCAAAAAACTATTTGCTTGCGATTCAAAAATAATAGCCATGGATTGCCACAAAAAATCATTACGAATATAAAATTCCTGTACAATTTTTTCCACTTTATTTTGGAGTTCTTGATTATCGTTCAATGCTTTTTGGGCATCATCCTGTGCTTGTTTAATTTTATTTAATTCTCTTTCATTGAATTTGAATTGTAACAGAGCAATAATCGCGGGCCATGCGATGCCGAAAATAGTCAAAATTGTCAGCAGTGTGGTAAAATTTTTGTCATATTCATTTTGAGCTTCCTGTCGGGCGGTATAAGCGACTTGCTGCATCGTTTCTTTGAACGCATCTTCCGTAACAACGACTCTGCGTTCAGATGGCTCTGCTTTTGTCGTGTTTACAACTGTCTTTACTTCAGAAGTTTTCGTTTCGCCAC
>JAZRSP010000492.1:0-10668 GCA_045651565.1 Victivallaceae bacterium
TATTGTATTCTAATTTTGATTTTATCTTTTATATTATGCGTTGCTATGTTTGGTTGCCTTTTTTACCCGTTGGATTAGTATGGAATCAATGGTAGGCGTGACAACTCAGGAAAAGAAATGTTGCAGATATTTAATTAATGAAATAGTTACTTATCAAAAAAATAATTTATAATAATTTTTGTTAAGACGGTTTGCAACTTGTAATTTTTTGAAAGCAGGTGTCGAGAGGCGAAAACTTTTTTGTTTAGGCGAAGTGAAATGAGCCAAAATAAAAAAGTTGTTGCCTTCGCTCACGGATGTGAGAAAAAATTATAGATGCGATAATTTTTATCCCATCTTTTGGCCAAGGGCTGATGCCGTTGCGTAGGGGTATGGGGACGGCGGTAGTCCCCATGTAAACATAAAAATTTGCAAAAATTTATTTTTGTGCTAACTTATACACAGAAAGAATTTATAGTAATCAGGGATGTTATATGGATTTTTGGGTAATAAACTGTGGTAACACCTTTACTGAATTTGCATTTTGCAAAAATGGCGAATTGGGTGAGGTCAAAAAAGTTGCAACTGCTGATTTTTTAAGCGGTGCAACTTTGGTTCCTCCTATACTGGAAGCCCCGCTGGCGGTGGCGACGGTTGTCCCGGAAATCAAATCTATTCTGGCAACTTATCCAGATGAAGTCTTTTATTTAGATAGTGTCAATACCTCACAAATTATCAACTATTCTCTGATGGATAACCACACTACTATCGGCATGGATCGCATTGCTAATGTGGTTTCGCTGGTAAAATTAGGTGCGGCTCCTGGGTTGGTTGTTGATTGCGGAACTGCGATAACATTTGAAGGGCTTGATTCCGATCGGCACTTTAAAGGCGGTGCAATCATTCCCGGCAGGAAACTTATGCGAAAATCCTTGAATATCGGCACTAAACAGTTGCCGGAAATTCCATTATCTGACTCATTGAGGATAACTTTGGGTCTGGATACTGCAACTTCGATTGAATTCGGAGTGGACAATACTCTTATCGGCGGGGTTGAGCGTATTATAAATTTGATTAAAAAAGAACGCAACTTCGATTGTCCGATCTATGCAGTCGGGGGGGATCGCAAAATTTTCATTGACAATATTCCCGATTTGATTGACGGTGGAGAAAATTTCACGCTTGAAGGGATAAAATTTGCTTATGAGTTTGTTTCAGGAGTCAAAAATGGATAAAAAAATTGCAATTGTGACAGGCGGAAGCAGCGGTTTAGGTTTTGCTATGGCAACTGAACTTAAAAATCAGGGTTATTTTGTAGTAATTGTTGCCAGAAACAAGGGAGAAAACTTCGATTTTGATGATTTTATTGCTTGTGATTTGAGCAGTGAAGAATCACGAAATGAGTTATTCGGAACTATTCAGAGCAAATATCCTGCGATTGATATTTTAATTAACAATGCCGGAATCGGTTCTTATGCGGCGAACTACGAACTCGAACTTAATGATTTAAGACGGTTAATGGAGATTAATTACTTCGCTCCGGTCGATATTAATTCCAAGCTGCTCGACAATGTTTCAAGTGCCGAAGGCACAATTGTAAATATTTCCAGTATTGCAGGATTAATGCCGGTTGCCTGCATGGGGGCTTATTGCAGCAGCAAGGCGGCGTTTTTTATGCACTCGGAGTCGCTCCGCATGGAAGTTGGTGCAAAAAATGTCCATATTTTAACCGTGTGTCCTGGCCGAATCAATACCGGATTTTCAAGCAGAGCAATCAAAGTGCGTGAATGTCCTGATACCCCCTCAAACAAAAACGAGAGTGCTGCCAAACTGGCAAAGAAAATTTACAAGGCAATTCAACGCAAAAAAGATATTTTGATTTTCCCCTGGTGGTACAGTATAGTAGTTTGGTTTACCCGTAAATTTAAGCGTATTTATCGTTATGGAAATAAGCGTGTATGGCGATTAGATTAATAAAATTTACTTGTATTCTGTTTTTTCTCTGTATAATTACAAGTGTACGGGGCGAAGTGTATTGGCTGCGGGATGTCGGCAACAGCATTAAACTTAACCCTACGCAGAAACTCGAAGTTGAACAATTGCTTGCGCAGGAAAAAGTCTTTGAAGACCCATTGATAATTAATGGCTATTCGACTGTTATGGAAGTTGGCAACAGTCAATACAATTTCGGTGAAATTTTGCAGCTGCTACACCAAATTGATGACCGATTAATCACCGTAATTGACGACAGTAATTTGGTTTTTACGATTGATTTAAATGATAAATATGTTCAAAAATGCTTAATTTCCAATGTCGGCAGATCCTTCAATGCAATGATTTTCTCCATGAAACTCCCGAAAAAACTTCCGAAAGCCCAATGGAAAGGGATTTGGAGCAAGGTTTTGGGCGGCGGAAGTTCAGAATTGGTCAAAATTATTGAGTACCCGAATCGCAAAGCAACCTACATTACCGTTGCCAATGTGAAAAATCCGACAATGGAAATGGATTATGTCCGCCGTTATTTCCATGGTAAAAATTTTAGAAGTTTAAGCAGTGATGATAAAAGTTTTGAAGAAAAAAGCGATGTTTTTTTAAACGAAAAAACCGGAGAAATCATTGCAGTATCGTTTGATGACAAAGGCAACGGTTTTATCTATTACAAAGAGGAACAGAAATGGGATTAAAGAAAATTGCAATAAGTTTATTTTTATTTTCAGGCTTATTTTTTTCGCTCATGGGGAGCGGAAAATTTGTAAGTTCAGTTGAAGTTTTTTTGGCAAATTACACTCATTTAGTCAAAAACAAGCGAGTGGGTTTAATCACCAACAACACCGCAATTGATTCCAAAGGCCGCAAAACAATTGACCTGCTTCACCAGGATAAGCGAATTAATTTAGTCGCACTTTTCGCCCCGGAGCATGGAGTTAGAGGCGATGTGGAAGCCGGAGCCGAGGTAAAAAATTCCATTGACCGCATCACCGGTTTGCCGATTTACTCAACTTACTACAAAAATACCAAGCAGCCCAATCCTGCCGATTTAGCAAAGGTCGATATTCTGATTTTTCAAATGCAGGACATCGGCTGCAAAACTTATACTTATATTTGGACGATGACCGAAGCAATGAGTGCCGCCGCCAAGGCAGGGATTCCAATAATTATCCTTGATGTGCCGCAATTTGCCGGAATTAAACAGCCAGACGGATTCATTCGTGAAGAGCGTTACAAATCATTTATCGGACTCTATCCGACGCCTTACATGTACGGTTTGACCATGGGAGAAATGGCAAGATTTATCCGCAATGAATATAAAATTAAGTGTACTCTCTATGTCGTTCCCATGCACAATTATCAGAGAAATACTCCGTACCACCATTTAGGGATTCCCTTTACGCAACTTTCACCCAATGTACCGGAAATTGCAGCGGCATACGGCTATTACATTACCGGGCCGATTGGCGAACTCGGAATTGTCAATATCGGGTTGAAGCAGGGAGTGTCGTTCCAAATTGTCGCCGCCCCCTATATTGACGGCAAAAAAATGGCACAGCACCTCAATAAATGCAATCTCAAAGGAGTAAAGTTTGTTCCTTACAGCAATATTGCAACTTTCGGCAGATTCAAAGGCGAAAAAGTTTCCGGCGTGAAATTGCAATTTACCGATGTTGAAAATTTACAGCCGATTCGCTGCATTGTTGCAATTCTTTGCTATTTAAGAGATTACGAAAAATCTTTCAAATGGAATACCTCCGATCCGAAATTCAATCAGACTTTTGACAAAGCGATCGGTACCGACAAAATCCGTTTGGCAATTGAGCGTGGAGAAAGTTACTGGACTATCATTAAATCATATCAAAACGACCTCGCTCAATACAACAAAAAAATTGCCAAATACAAAATCTATAAATAAAAAAATCGGGATTCATAAATCTTCGAATCCCGATTAAAAATTAAAGAATATTAAACTATCAATATGTTTGACTCATATAATTGATGTTTATTGCTTCTTTGCCCAAGAATCTTTCAAGGTAACTGTACGATTGAAAACTCGCAAGTCATCTGTCGAATCCTTGTCGCAGGCGAAATAACCTACTCGCTCAAATTGAACAACTTCATAGGGCTTAATTTCCGCCAAAGCAGGTTCAATATAGCAATCTGCAATCTTTTCGGAGTTGGGGTTAAGCTGGGTGAGGAAGTCTTCATCTCCCATGCCCGGCTGCTCGACGGTGAAGAGGCGATCGTATAAGCGAACTTCTGCCTTTTTGCAATAATTTGCTGAAACCCAATGGATAGTGCCTTTGACCTTTCTTCCGTCGGGGGCATTACCACCGCGAGTTTCGGGGTCATAGGTACATTTAAGTTCAATAACTTCACCATTCTCATCGGTTACGAATTCTTCGCACTTGATGAAATAGGCATATCTCAAACGGACTTCTTTGCCGGGAGCCAATCGGAAATAACCTTTGACCGGCTCAACCATAAAGTCAGTTTTTTCAATATAAAGAGTTTTGGTGAAAGGAATTTTGCGAATTCCTGCACTCTCATCTTCAGGATTATTGACTGCATCCAAGTAGTCAACAAAGTCATCTGCCATATTGGTAATAGTAACCTTTAAGGGGTTCAAAACCGCCAAATAGCGAGAAGCCTTTTTATTCAAATCTTCCCTAATGCAGTGTTCCAAAACCGCCATGTCGGTAAGACCATTAAATTTGGTAATTCCCAAACCTTTGGCGAAATTTCTCAATGCAGCGGCAGTTACTCCGCGGCGGCGCATACCGCAAATGGTCGGCATACGGGGATCATCCCAGTTACGAACATAGTTTTCTTTTACCAATTGCAAAAGTTTGCGTTTACTCATAACTGTATGTGACAAGCTCAAACGAGAGAATTCATGCTGGTACGGACGAACTTTGAAGTCCAAATTGTCCAAAACCCAGTCATACAAAGGACGATGGATTTCAAATTCAAGAGTACAGAATGAGTGGGTAACTCCTTCAAAGGCGTCTTCCAGACAGTGTGCGAAGTCATACATCGGATAAATACACCACTTATTACCTTGACGGAAGTGATCGATTCGGCGAATACGATAGATAACCGGGTCTCTCATGTGGATATTGGGAGAGGTCATATCGATTCTGGCACGCAAAACTTTGGTGCCGTCCTCAAATTCACCTGCACGCATTCTTTCAAAAAGGTCGAGGTTCTCCTCTACGGTTAAAGATCTGCCGGGGGTATCTCTGCCAATACGCTCGGAGTTTCCGCGATACTCTTCAAACTCTTCGGGGGTAAGTGAACAAACATACGCCAAGCCTTTTTTGATCAACTTAACTGCACATTGGTACATGTCTTCAAAGTAATCACTGGCATAGTACAAGTGTGACGGGTCAAACCCCAACCACTTGACATCTTCAATAATTGATTCGACATATTCAGTATCTTCTTTGGTCGGATTAGTATCATCCATACGTAAGTGGCAGATACCATTGTTTTCTTCTGCAACACCGAAGTCCAAGCAGATTGCTTTTGCGTGTCCGATATGCAAATAACCATTCGGCTCTGGGGGGAATCGGGTAACAATTCCGTCGGGGTACTTGTTATTTTTAATATCTTCCGCTACGATTTCTCTGATAAAATCCAGCGGTTTTTCGTTTAAAATTTCTTCGCTCATAGTTCTTATCCTTATAATATTAAAAAAATTAAATTTTAATAATATATCACTTATCCATAAATTTTTCAAATAAAAGTATCAATTTTTCGCAGAAATAGCACTTTTATTCGTAAAAAATATAAGTTTTTTAAAAAAATGACTTGACAAACTTATTTTTGAGTGTATATTATATGCATTAAGTCCCGAACTGGCGAAATGGCAGACGCGCTAGACTCAAAATCTTGTGTCCTACGGACGTGTGGGTTCAAGTCCCACCTTCGGTACCAAATTCTTTTTTTTAGAGGTTTTTGTTTGTTAAAAAAAATTGCTGTTGCAACTCAAATTGCAACAGCTTTTTTTTGCCATGATAACCCATTTTCGCATATTCTCAATTTTAAAATTAAAAAATAACTATTTTTGATTTGAAAAAATTTTTTAAGATATTATATTACGGTGATATTTTTATCTAAAATTAAAGGAAGGGATTTTTATAATGCAAACAATTTATAATGGATTATTGTATATGACGGGGTGGCCTTTGGCATTACTTCTAATTTTGGGCGGAATATATTTTACTTTTCGCACCAAGTTTGTACAAATTCGCATGTTTATTGAATCATTGAGAGTTGTAACAGAAAAACCGCAAGAGAAAAATCAAGTTTCTTCATTCGGCGCATTGATGATTTCTACTGCATCCAGAGTCGGCACAGGCAATATTATCGGGGTATCGACTGCGATCTGTTTCGGCGGAGAGGGGGCGGTTTTCTGGATGTGGATTACTGCTTTAATCGGTGGCGCATCGGCTTTTATTGAATCGACTTTGGCGCAAATTTATAAGCGGAAAAAGCTTGACGGCAGCAGTTACGGCGGTCCGTCATTTTATATTGAAAGTGCCTGCAAAAATAAGTTTTTGGCATTGATTTTTGCACTGGCATTGATTTTCACCTACGGGGTGGGTTATAACATGCTTGCCTCATATAATTTGCAGAGTTCATTTGAAGCATTCAGTTTTTACAAAAAAGATGTAACTTGTTGGATTTTCGGTGCTTGTACTGCTGCATTATTTCTTTTTACAATCATGGGCGGCAGCCGCAGATTGGTAAAAATCACCGGGTTTCTGGTACCGATTATGGGGTTAATTTATATTCTTTTCGCCGCAGTAGCATTGATTGTTAATTGCGGTAGTATCCCCTCGATGTTTGCTCGAATTTTTGAAAATGCCTTTAATTACAAAGCGGTTTTCGGCGGTCTCTCCGGATCGGTTTTAATTTGGGGGATGAAAAGGGGCCTCTACTCCAATGAAGCCGGTATCGGTTCTGCTCCGAATGCCGCAGCGTCGGCAGATGTTTCGCACCCGGTCAAACAGGGCTTGGTGCAGATGTTGTCTGTTTTCATTGATACGAACTTGATTTGTACTGCAACTGCCTTGATGTGCCTATCATCAGAAGCGGTACATAATGCAGATGTTGCCGGAGCAGTTTATGTCCAAAATTCATTGCAAAGCACATTCGGTTCAATCGGGCCGATATTTATTGCGGTTGCAATGCTGCTTTTTGCATTTACAACCTTGCTGGGCAACTTCTACTATGTTGAAAACTGTTTTGCCTATGTTTTCGGTCGTCCGCTCGAACAGAAAGCACTGACAATTATCCGAGTGGTCGGAGCGATTTTGATTTTTGCTGGTGCGGGATTAAAAATGGATTTGGCATGGGGTGTAGCAGATATTTCTCAATGCTTGCTGGCATTTATCAATATTCCTGTGTGTATCATCATCGGCAAGGTTGCCTATCAGGCATTGGACGATTATATCAAGCAGAAAAAAGCCGGTGCAAATCCGATTTTCAAAGCTTCATATATCGATTTGAAAACCCCCACTGATTTCTGGCAATAAATTTGTAGCATACAGGTTGTTTAATTGAAAAATAGTCAACAATTTTTTGGTGAAATTGTAAAAAATCTTTCGCTCATCGGAGTTGATTCCCCCGAGGCGGAAGCGAGAATGATTTTTGAAAAAATTTTTGAGAATGATTTTAAAATTCTTGTATTGGAGTCATTTCCGATAAGTTTTGAAATTGAAAAAAAGGTTTCAGAAATTCTTTCGCGCCGCCGTGAACATGAACCGATTCAATATATTTTAGGGGTTGCGCCGTTCTATAATTTTGAACTTTTTGTGGATAAAAATGTACTTATTCCCCGTCCTGAAACCGAAATCCTGGTCGAATATCTGATCAAAAATGTTCCTCGCAACGGCAAAATGCTGGATATTGGCTGCGGATCGGGAACTATCGGAGTAACTTTGGCATACGAGAGACAAGATTTGTCCGTAACTTGCGTTGATATAAGTTGCGAAGCATTGGCAGTTGCGAAAAAAAATGCAGAAAAATACAATCTTAAAAATATCACTTTCCGCCAAAGCAACCTCTTTTCTGCAATTCTGGAAAAATTTGATTTTATTGCCGCAAATTTACCATATATCCCCGAAAATGAATATTTGGAATGTGCCGAAGAAGTGCGGAGGTTTGAGCCGAAATTGGCACTTACTGCTGATAATGGCGGACTTGATTTAATCTTTCAAACCGCACAGCAATGCGGTGATTTTTTGAACAAAAATGGTCAAATTATCTTCGAAAACGGCTACAATCAGGCAGAAAAAATCGTTGAATTTCTGCAAAAAACTGATAATTTTCAACAGATTTCAACGATAAAAGATTATAATAACTATCAGAGATTTACTCTAGCAATCTGCAAGTAAATATTCTTTAAATTTTTACAAAGTCCGCTACTCCATGCTTGCACAAGGGACAGATAAAGTCCGGCGGCAAAGGGTCGCCCTCATAGACGTAACCGCAAATTTTGCACTTCCAACCTTTGGCGGCGGCAGTCGGCAAATCTTCCTTAATATTGGCAAGATAGTAACTATAATTTACACTCGGTTCGTCATTGAGAATTGCCGCATCGACAACTTCGGCGATAAAAAGCGAGTGGGTTTGGCAGTCAAGACGTTGTGATACCTTGCAAGAGAGGTAACTATTGGCATATTGAACTAGGTAATAGAGTCCATTGGCACTTCGGACTGCTTGGAAATCCTCGAATTTATCAACCGCTTTGCCGGACTGGTAGCCGAATCGGCGAAAAATTTCAAAAGGTGTCTTTTGGGTTAAAATTGAAAGATTGAATTCTTTGGTTTCAACAATCATGTCATGAGTCAAATTATCTTTATTTACAGCGATTGCGACTTGGCACGGGGTCAAGGTAATTTGACTTGCGGTATTGATGATACAACCATTATCTTTGTCGTCTTTTCTGGCGGTCAGGCAAAAAAGACCGTATTCAATTTTTGTTAAAGCATTAATATCCATAAAAAATCTCCTATTTTTTTTGGTCACATGATAATATAATTTATCATCAAATATTATTCAAGTAAAAATCTTTATTTTTCAGAAAAATACAAAATCTTTTTTAAAAAAACAGAAATAATTTATTGTAAGAACTGAAAAGTTGTGCTATATTAATAGCAATCATCAAAAAAATTAACATTAATAAGGAGTTTTTATGAAATTATCAAAATTTTTGTGTTTCCTCCTCGCTTCAACCTGTATGAGTTTGATTGCAGATGTGAAACTTCCGACAATTTTCAGTAACAATATGATGTTGCAGCGTGATGCCGAAGTCAAAGTTTGGGGCTGGGCTGACGCCGGAGAAAAAGTTACTGTTTCATTTAAAGGTCAAACCGTCAATACTGTTGCAGACCCAAAAGGTAATTTTATGGTTGTTTTGAAACCGATTGCCGCATCTGCTGCCGGTGAAAAATTAACCGTACAGGGCAAAAACAAAGTTGAATTTAATAATGTTATCGTCGGAGATATTTATCTTTGTTCCGGTCAATCAAATATGGAATGGCGTTTGCAGAATAGCGACAATGCCGCTTCGGCAATTGCACAGGCAAATTATCCGGCAATCCGCCTCTACTACGGCAATACCTACAAAGGCAGTTTAAATCCCGAAAGTGATATTCCCGGCAAAGTTTGGGAAGTTTGTTCGCCTGCTACCGTCGGCAGATTTTCAGGTGTAGCATACTTTTTTGCGTTGAATATTCACAAGGAGTTGGGCGTGCCGATCGGCTTGATCAGTGCCAACTGGGGCGGAACCAGAATTGAACCGTGGACAAGCGCCTACGGCTTCTCTACTCAACCCAGTTTGATGTACAAATACAACAATTTAATCAAATTTATCCCCGGAACTCCCGAATATATCGAAAATCAGAAAAAAGTTGTCGCCGATATGGAACAATGGATTGCTGATTCAAAAAAAGCCGTTGCCGAAAATACTTATCTCCCAAATATCCCGCAATCAGTCCGCGAGTGTCCGCAATTGACTTCTCATCAGCAGGATACAGTTCTTTATAACAATATGATCGCGCCGATTAAAAATTTCAGCATTAAAGGTGCTTTGTGGTATCAAGGTTGTGCAAACTTGTCAGAAGGCATGCTCTATCGGGACAAAATGCACGCACTTGTAGCTTCATGGAGAAAAGAATTCAATATGCCGCAGTTGCCGTTGTATTTTGTACAGTTAGCCCCCTTTACCTATGGAACAGAGTACATGCTTCCCAAGTTCTGGGTAGCCCAACAGACTTTTGCCGATGAAGACCCCTACTCCCACATGGCAGTAATCAATGACATCGGTAACTACAAGGATATTCACCCTCGCAATAAGCATGATGTTGGTTATCGTTTGGCATTATTGGCACTTAAATACACTTACGGCAAAGACATCGTTGCTGATTCGCCGTTTTTTGAATCACTCAAAAAAGAAGGGGCAACTTTGGTCGTATCTTTCAGAAATGCAACAACCCTCAGCACTACTGACGGTAAAGCCCCGAAGTATTTTGAAGTTGCAGGTGCCGATGGAATTTTTTATCCTGCCGAAGCAGAACTTGCCGGCAACAAGGTCATTTTGAAAAGCGACCAAGTTGCAAATCGCTATATGGCGCGCTATGCCTGGCGTCAGAATGTTACCACAACTTTGGTAAACGAAAACAAACT
>JAZRSP010000493.1:0-1331 GCA_045651565.1 Victivallaceae bacterium
CTTCCTTCGGGAGTTGAATTGGAGGCAATCGGATTAGCTGAACCAAAACCTTGAGAGATAATTCTTCCCAAAGCCACCCCATGTAAATTTAAGTATTGCGAAACTGCATTTGCTCTTTTTTGTGAAAGTGGAATATTTATAGTATCACTTCCGGTATTATCGGTATATCCGCTGACCATAACTTTGGTTTTGTTGTATTCTGCAATTACTTTGGCAATAGAATTCAATACCGGCATAAATGAAGTTTTAATCACATCTTTGTTGGTGTCAAAGGTAATATTTCCCGGCATAATCAAATAAACTTTTCCTTCAACTTGTTTGACCTGAACACCGGTTCCAACTAATTCTTGGCGCAATTTACGTGCCTGAATATCCATATAAGCACCGGTACCAGCCCCTGCAGCAGCACCAACTCCTGCTCCGATAAGAGCTCCTTTTTCTCCACCGGCCAATGCACCGATACCGGCACCGGCTAAAGCTCCCAGTCCGGTTCCCCAAGCGGTTTTAGATACTTTGTTTTCTCCGGTATAAGGGTCAGTTGCACAGGCGGTAAGCATTGCGATTGCCAAAACAGAGGATATAATTGATTTTTTCATATTTTTCTCCTTTAGAGGTTAAATTGAGTTAATAATTTTATCTGCAATTTGCAGATACGCTTTAGTATAAGGACTTTGAGGATTTGCTGCCACAATAGGTTTCCCGTTATCGGCATAAGTTCTGATGTCCAAATGTAGAGGAATTTCCCCCAAGAACGGAACACCCAATTCCTTAGCAGTTTCTTGAGCTCCGGCATGTCCGAAAATATCATCACGATTTCCGCAATGGGGACAAATATAATAGCTCATATTTTCAACAATGCCCAAAATAGGCACTTCTACTCGCTTAAACATATTCACTCCCTTAATGGCATCAATCAGAGCAATATCTTGAGGAGTAGAAACAATCACTGCTCCGTTTAGGTTTAATTTTTGCGATAAAGTAATTTGAATATCACCGGTACCTGGGGGCATATCTATTACCATAATATCAATTTCGCCCCAATTAACGTCGGTTAAAAGTTGTTCAATTGCGCCGCAAGCTTTTGATCCGCGCCAAATGAGCGGAGTATTTCTGTCAATTAATGTTCCGATGGACATAGATTTAATATTTTGAAATTCAAAAGCTTCAAAAGTTTGCCCGTCATAAGATATCGGAGCAGCTCCTTCATAGCCCAACATGGTTGGTATTGACGGCCCATAAATGTCGGCATCAAATAAGGCTACTTTTTTTCCTTTTTGGGCTAATGCCATTGCAAGGTTTACCGCGGTTGTAGATTTTCCGACACCGCCTTT
>JAZRSP010000494.1:0-2098 GCA_045651565.1 Victivallaceae bacterium
GAATGAACCGCACCTATGACGCGCTGACATCCGAATACAATTTCAAGGATTATGCTTTTTCTAAGCTGCGTGAACGCTACAAAACTTGGACCGGCAGTAGCATGGAAGAAAAGCTGTTCGATTCCTTTGAAATGCGTGATCAATACGGAAAATTGACCAACTCCGGTGCTTTGCTTGCGGACAATGCTCCGATTAAGCACTCCCGTTTGTTTTGTACCCGATGGAACAGTCTTGATAAAAGTGGGGGAATCGTTGACGCACTCGACAGTGCCGAGTATACCGGGAGCTTGATTATTCTACTTAATGAAGGCGTTAGCTTTGTAAAACGGAACATGAAAACCCGTTGGAAGAAAACCGCAAGCTCTCGCATTGAAATGCCTGATTACTGTGAACGAAGCGTTTTTGAAGCACTTGTCAATGCACTGATTCACCGAGACTATCTCATTTTAGGAAGCGAAGTCCACATCGATATTTATGATGACCGCCTTACAATCTGTTCGCCCGGTGGCATGGCAGATGGTACGCGGATACAGGAAAGAGATCTCTTCAGCATTGCCTCCACTCGTCGTAATCCCGTTCTTGCCGACATTTTCGCTCGATTGGGCTATATGGAACGCCAAGGCAGTGGATTTAAGAAAATCACAGAATCCTACTATGCTGCCCACAATTATCGCGACGAATTAGAGCCGAAATTCTTTTCCGATGCAAGTTCGTTCCAGGTTACACTCTATAATCTGAATTATGGAGAAATAGACAAAAAACAGTTGGTTGACGAACAGGGAAACGATGTCTCAACTCAAAACCAGTTGTTTGAAATGCTGCTTTTAGAATTAAAAGCGAAAACAACTACCAAAGAAACGATGGTCAAGTTATATCGAAAATTTGGTTTTGATATCGCATTTGCAAGAGCCGACATTATGAAACTTGCAGGTATAACATCCTCACCAGCAGGATCATTGCTTGACAAACTCAAAGAAGCAGGACTTGTTGAACCTGTTGTTGGTAAAGGTAAAGGTAAATACAAATTTATCATGCCAAAAGAATAAAAATCATGCCCATTATCCGGTGTATAGCCGATAATGGGCATAAAATTTTATGCAAGGCATTAGAATAATATTAACAGTCAAATTATGACCCAAGTCAACAGAAAATAAAAGTCGCTTGAAAAAGTTGTCGCTTGATGCAAAAAGTCCCTTGAAAAAATTCTCCAACCATCTCATGTTGCGATTGAGATTACAATTGAGGTTGCGATTGAAAGACAAACCGCAACCTTTCCATAGACAAATACTTAAAAACCAGTTGTTTGATACATCGAAACCAGTCGTTTGATGAAGCAAAACCAGTTGTTTGACGGACTAAACCAGTTGTTTCAAAGCGAATTCAATTCTCATATTTTATACTTCTTTTCCTGCTATCTATTTAATTGTTATCAATATTAAAAATCACATATAACTTGCGTTTTTGACACAAGCCATATGTGATTCGTTTGTCGGTTCATCAATCTTTCTTATTAGGAGCGCGTTTGCGTACAGGAAGCTCCAGATCCTGAAGCTTCCTACCAAGCTCATCATCCTTAGCGATCAGCAAAAGATCGTTATCCATATTATTAAGTGCGTGCAGAACTGCCGCATAGATTCCTATTGCAACCGAAGGATTGCCTTTTTCAACATTCCAAAGTGTTGCTCTGCTGATTCCGGCGCGTTCAGAAACCAATTCTGTTGTTAAATGTCTTCGAAGGCGTGCCAATTTAATTTGCTCACCCATTTGACTCAATATTTTTTGAGTTTGCGGTAATACCGTTACTCCCTTTCTGCTCATACAAATCACTCCTTATGTTTATAATTATAAACAATATAGCCTTGTTTGTCAATATATATAAACATAATTCGTTTATGTATCTGTTCAAAGCTTGTCATACCGTAAGGGAGAAAGCGTATCGCACGGTGATCTTATGCCCCATGGAAATTCGATTGTGCCTATCGAATTTCATAGTTCGTACGGGTGTCATATTTTTAACCATCTGACCGCCGACGGAGCCTGCTTCTCTGGAAGTAAGGTTACCGTTATAACCCTGCTTGAGCTTTACGCCGACTTCTGC
>JAZRSP010000495.1:0-2804 GCA_045651565.1 Victivallaceae bacterium
TGGTGATAGATAAGGAATTTCCGGGAGTTCTCTCTCATGGGTATGCTTTAATTGGTTATCCTCGGCATACAGTTTGCGTGCCATTGCCGATTTGCATTGACAAATTGCCGAAAAAAATGGCTGATGGCAGTTGGTCGGAAAATAGTTATAAAAGATTGGATGAGCAGGGGAGATTTAAGGAAATTCCTGCCGAGTGGCTTGAATTTGAGAAGTTGAGCCGTGAAAAGTTCCAAAAAGTCATTGAAGATGCAAGAATCCTGCTGCGCAACAACCAAAAAGATGAGGCAATAAAACTTATTAATAGAACTGCAACTGAAATTTGGCAAGAAGCAGAAAAGTTTGTTTTCGAGAAAAAATAATAGTTTAGGAAAGGTGTTATCGTGAAAAAATTAATAGTATTATTTTTGTTGAGTTGTTTTTTTGTCCTTTGTGGAGAAGAGTATCGTTTTTTGGTTTTAGGAGATATTCATTATCTCAAAAGAGAGTATTACCCCAAACTGCCGAAATCTGAGGAAGTTCAACGCAAACGGCAGGCTAAATATAATATGTGGGATAATGGCAAGTCAGATGCACTTTTGGCGGAATCGGCAAGAGTTGCAGAGTTGAATAATGTACTTTTTGTCTTGCAACTTGGCGATTTGTGCGAAGGCAGTGCTCCGAATAGGAAAGTAATGGAGCAAATGCTTTCAGATGCATTCAGCAAAGTAAAAAGTTATTATCCGACAACTCCGATTACTATGGTTAAGGGAAATCATGACAGTTCTTTCAGAAAAAATAAAGGTAAAAATAATGTACCTTGGAAGGTTGCAATTCTGCCTCGAATGTCAAAAGAGTTGGGCGAAGAAGTGAAGTCTGTTAATTATTATCGCATAGTCAATCAGGATCTTTATATCTATTATGACGGTCAGACTGCCGCAGAAGAGGGCGTTGCCTATGTGAAAAAAGTCCTTGAAGAAAATCGCAATGCTCGACATGTCTTTTTTTTCTGCCATTTGCCGATAATTCCGATTGCGGCAACCAAAATGGCATGGCGGGCAAACGGGGCAAAAGAACTGATAGAACTTCTTTCTGCACGTAATGCAATTGTTTTGACAGCACATACTCACAGGCAAAATTATGTTTCAATGACTACTCCGCAAGGAACAATTACTCAATTGGGAGTTATCAGTATTGGCGCTCAGTGGAATCCAAAGAAATCAATAACTTTGCAAATTGATAATGTTAATGATTTTTTGAATAATCCGCGCAGAACGGAGTTCGGCAAAATCCCGTTGTCTGAAATTGTGGCGGAGATGAAAGGTTATAAATTCAATGAATTTTCTATTTACAGCAGCGGGTCAGGTTTCGTTGTAGTGAGAGTCGGCGACAAAAAAGTTGAAGCAGATTATTATACCAATTTATCAGGTAAACCAATTTTAACTAAAACTTTGCGTTAAAAATTATAAGTTCATACAACTTCTTTTCTGTTAAGACCTGTACTTCAAGTGGGGAAATTGTATTAACTCATTTATTTGCGGTTTATCAATTCTTTCAGAATCGGATAAATAGTTTCTGCCATACGGTAAAAACCCAAGTCATTCGGATGACAGCCGTCTACCGTGCATGCATCACGGTCAGTAGCGCCCCAAAGGAGTTCACCGTCAAGAAATTCTACATATTTATCACCATCGGCAATAGCATTTCGGTAGGTTTTTTTAATCACTTCACGCCGTTCGATATTGCGTTCTCTATCGGGGTAAAAATCGCATTTGGAGAGCATTAATATCGGCAAAGTCGGCTGCTTGGCACGGATAATTTTAAAAAACTTTTCATGAGTTGCTTCCAAGTGTTCAAGTGTCGGTGCATTGTGGTCATAATCCATAACAAAACAGGATAAATCAAGTTCCGCAATCGTTTCGGCGACTTTTTCTTCGCCTTTGCCGCAGCCGGAAAAGCCTAAATTTATCTGCGGAGCGTCAAGTTTGCGACAGAGCATGCTGGTATAGGCATTGCCAGGTCGTGAAGCACAACCGCCTTGGGTAATACTTGATCCGTAGAAAAGGATTGGTTTTGTAATTTTATGAGGCGAGGGGCTTCCCATTTTGCTATTCGGCGATACGCCGATTTCGACTTTCTCAACTCCGCCGTAAAGGGGGAAATTCAAAATGTATTCATTCATGCCGCTCGGTGATTCAGGTAAAACCATGCGCTCAAAATCGACTTCATCCCGATTTGGTTGCGCCGCTTTGACAAAGGCGAATTTGCCGTCACGATTTTTTATATACAAGTCAAATCCGGCACTTCCGCAGCGAGTCATGTGGTTCATGTCGCAGGAGTGTATGAGTTTGGCTCGAAGAGCGATGAATTTGGAATCGCTTTTGAATCGGACACAACAACCTGCGGTATGGTGGGCTAATTCCAAAGCACCATCATTGATCTCTTTTGGCGTAAAGTGTTTCGGCAGACGGTAAAAATTCTGATTATCCCAGGCAAGCCCCTCAAAAACGAATGGTTTTTGAGAAATATTAAGATAGATTGTTTCTTGATTATCAACAACTGCCGCTTGAAAATTTTTATCAATTTTGGAAATATCTTTTGTTGCCATGAAATTACCTCGCTTTTATTTCAATTCTTTGTAAATATATACTTGGAACAAAAAAATACAAATATTCAAGGGGAAAAACTTGAAAAAAAGTTGTTTTATGTTATCTTATAGAAAGTTAATTGTTTATTAAAAATAAAAGTTAAAGGTGATATTATGAAAAAAATGATAGTTTGTTTATTGATGTTGTCAGTTGTGTTGCAAATGTTCGGAGCAGGAGTTT
>JAZRSP010000496.1:0-2450 GCA_045651565.1 Victivallaceae bacterium
AGATTTTTCATTTTTACGTTGTTACTTTCTGCATAGTGCAGAAAGCGTGATTTTTTATGGGTTGCCCTGCGCTTCTCGACCTGCGGTCTGCGATGCTCGCGCTCGTCGTCGCGTTGCTCCGCCGTCGAATCCCGCCCTCTCCGCCATTTTTTTGCAAAAATGCGGGATAGCCTGAATGAAATGAAGGCAATCCCATAAGAGCATTTTTGAACAGCAAAAAAATGGCGAACGAAGACGTAAGTCTTCTCTTCACTGTGCAAAGCACAACTTCACTCAAAAGGCGCAGCCTTCTCTTCCTTGCCACGGCGTAATGAAATGAAGCCGGGACATGTTCACCAAACCCCAGAGAAGCCTTACTTGTGAAGTCGCTCCCGATGGTCGCTTGTGAAGACGTTCCGCTTACGCTCCACTTGTGAAGTTTTCTCCCTACGGGAGCAAGGATGGTGTAGTTTTTTACTGCGCTTCGCTTACACGGCGGCAAGCCGCCTTGATTTTTTCTGATGCAGTGTTATATTAAACTCCGAAAGGAGATAATCTTATGGCTGAAAGCAAATTGCGTTTAATCCTTTTCTCCGCTCTGTTGGCGGTTGCCGGTTCGATCGGGTACACAACAGAATTCTATTTTTCGTTGATTTGAATCAGAAAGGAAATATATGAAGACTTTGAAGGAACTCTTCCGCATTGGCCGCGGCCCTTCCAGCAGTCATACAATGGCTCCGTCTCGTGCAGCCGGATTTTTTAAAGTACGCCACAGCAATGCTGTCTCTTACGAAGCAACACTCTATGGCAGCCTTGCTGCGACCGGGAAAGGGCACTTTACAGATTTGGCAATTATTCAAACATTGGCTCCGCAACCGGTGAATATCATCTGGAAGCCGGAAATAACAATGGATTATCATCCCAATGCCATAAAATTAACCGCTTTTGACTCCGGCGGAGGTGAACTTGGCAGCAGCGTTTTTTATTCTACCGGCGGCGGTACTCTGGTGGAAGAGGATGCGGCTGATACGACTCCTGATTGCTACCCTTTCAAATCGATGCAGGAAATTATGGATTACTGCCGTCAGGAGGGAATCCCGTTGTGGGAAGTTGTCAAACGCTTTGACGATCCTGATATTATGGAGTATCTTGAAGAAATCCTTGATTGCATGGAACTGTCCGTGGAAAGAGGATTGCTTTGTGATGGCGTCTTGCCCGGTGGACTTAACCTTGCCCGCAAATCCAGAAACGTTTATCTAAAAGCCATCGCCCTGCGGGAAGATATCCGCCGCACCGGACTCCTGTCAGCTTATGCTTATGCTGCTGCTGAAGAAAATGCTTCTCTCGGGATTGTGGCTACTGCACCAACCTGCGGAAGCTGCGGGGTTCTGCCTGCTGTTATGCGTTACTGCCGGGAGTCCCGCAACTTGTGCAGAACCGAACAGATACATTCTCTTGCAATTGCCGGTTTGATCGGCAATCTGGTCAAACAGAACGGTTCGATATCAGGTGCGGAAGTCGGCTGTCAGGGAGAGATCGGGGTTGCCTGTGCAATGGCTTCTGCAGCAACTGCTGCGATTTTCGGCGGAACTGTTCCGCAAATAGAGTACGCCGCAGAGATCGGTCTTGAACATTTTCTCGGACTTACCTGTGATCCCGTTCTGGGATTGGTTCAGATCCCCTGTATCGAACGTAATGCCATCGCCGCCAATCGTGCGATCATCGCCGCAGAAATGGTATTATTATCAGATGGAACTCACTTTGTTTCGTTTGATGCAGTTGTTCAAACAATGTTGCAAACCGGCAGAGATATGCCTTCTCTTTACCGTGAAACTTCCAGCGGCGGGCTTTCCGTATTCTCATTGCGTAAAAATTGACCGCTTTTGCCGTTTTGAATTTTTCTGAATAAAATTGAAGCGATTTTCAGAATTTCATTTCACAGCGAAATTCTGAAGTTTTTCGCCTCAAAAAGCCTTTCAGAATGGCGGGTGGAAATAAAATTTTCCAGCCGCCATTTTTGTGCTTATTTCACCTCAAACGGTACCGTTTAGTACCGTTTGAGGTTTTCATCTTGTAAAAACAGACCATTTTCAGCTATATCCGGGAATAGATTATGGAAAACGATATGGCTCTCCAAAAAATCTCCCTGCGGCGGCGGGAGTGCCGCCTCGCCGCTCATGCTTCGCATTCGGCGGTTTCAGTCGATTTTCCGGAGACCTCGCCCTCCGTCATTCTGTGCGGCAGAGCCGTACTCATAACTGCGGGTAAGGTACTGTTTTTTTCTGTCTGGTATATACAATACAGTTCATTGGTAGACAAAAAGTGTCCACCGGAGTTGAAAGTCGCCGATGGACACGAAAAATGTACTTTAAAATTTCAGTCTTGCGTCTTATAAAAATTCAGACAAACAATTTTTTGATGACCAACAAATAATATTTACTTCTATTTCTTCTTTTATCAGGGTATCGCTT
>JAZRSP010000497.1:0-1085 GCA_045651565.1 Victivallaceae bacterium
CCCATTAACCATAGAATCAAAAAGTTGTTTCATAATGTGGTCATCACCGCCGCGATGGCCGGCACCTGAAAAATTATAAACCTGTTTTGACTCATCTCCGATTTTTTTCGTTTCAAGTTGAAGTTTGTACAAATCGGCAATGATAGTTCCCTCCATACAGTTAAAACGCATTCTTCTTTCCGGGATTGCATTACACATAGTAGCACAGAATGACACCTGAACCCCGTTACGGAAAAGTGCTATCCCCATTTGAGTATCAATCATGTCGCCATCCTCTCCGAAAGCAGTTTCAACTTGGTTATGACCGCCCCAAAGTGAGAATGTTTTTTTATCGTATTTTTCTTCCAAATAACGATTTTCCGGGATAAAAACCTGTCTGCTTCCAAAAGCGGAAATTTTGCTCGGCAAAGACTTGCAGAACCAGTTAATCAAATCGAGGTCATGACAGCATTTTTCCAAGATATGAGGCCCTGAAATTTCAGTTTTTCTTCTCCAATTTGCCATGATATAACCACCATGGAAAGGCGGAATATTTTCATTTGCTTCGATACTTAATAACTTACCGAAAGTTCCGCCGTCAAGCAATTCTTTTATTTTGCGGTAAATCGGAGCATAACGCAGCACAAATCCGGTTGCAAACAACAAATTATTTTTTTGATGCGCTTCAAAAATCGCCTGACAATCCTCGATAGTTGTCGCAAGCGGTTTCTCGCTGAATACATTTTTGCCGGCTTCGAATGCTGCCAAAATTTGCTCTTTGTGGTGAGCATTGGGCGAGAAAACCATTACCCATTCAACGCCGGGAGTATTGATTGCCTCCTGATACGAAGTGCAACGCTTGGTATTTGAACCGTCAATTTGCCAATCTTCAAAAGCCTTGTCAATAATTGAATCAATCGGGTCATAGACCGCAAGGACTTCAATTTGGCGATTTGAATCACGAAAAAGATTTTTTACTACATATCTTGCTCTACCGCCGCAAGCAAGCACAGCAATACCGATTTTCTTTGAATTTTTCATTTTTTTCTCCGTTTTTCATTTTTTTGACTTGAAAAATAATTTATTTATGTTACTATAATATACTA
>JAZRSP010000498.1:0-8712 GCA_045651565.1 Victivallaceae bacterium
GATGATTCGGACAGCAATATATGCAGTCCTCTGCATGACGGCGGTGTGTCATGCCATAGTACAAAATAAAAAAAAGGAGATTTGAGTGGCGTCGAAAATCTCCGTTAGTTGGCAAACCGCGGCAAAAGCTTTGAGGGGTCACTCCGTAAAAAAAAGGAGGGACTCCCCTAAGATTTTGCCACATTAGCACTCCACCCAACCGCCCAAGACCTGCCCACTCACAAGTACCCCAGTCCAGCACCAGTGCTGGTTGCAGGGGTTTGGGGAGCGCAAACAGCTCCCAAAAAAAAAGCGGCACAAATCTCACTATATAATGAATAGGGTATTATGAAAAGATGATTTTTATGATTTCACTTCGGAGGAGGTTTATGGAATCTTTTTCTAATTGGAAGTTAAGTGAATTATGTGATTTAATCTCTAATTCATCAAAAGATTTTGAGAGTAAACTTATTTCTTTGACAATTCTTCTGGCGACGGTATTACGCAAATTTTTTTTATCAAAGGTGACGATTAAGAGGTCTGCGAGTAGATTATAGATTTTATTGGCTCTGCAAATTGTAACTAAAAACTGGTTATTTAAGCGTTTTTTCTCGTTTTTAGCGTATTGCAGAAGAAGTTTGGTGATAATCTGTTTCAGATTTTCCAAAAGGTAACCGTATTCGACTTTGGCTGAATAAATTTCCAAATAGGGCGGTTCATCCTCGTATTCTTCCAAATTTTCATTGTCAAAATTAGTAGAGAACTTTTGTAATTCAATTGGCAAAACAGATTTGCGGGAAAGTTTTATCCCCTCACGAATTTGTTTTTTTTCGATTTTATCCAGTATGGCTTCGTTTTCTCCCGGAAGATCCAGCAAGGCAGGAAGACGGCGAAAATACTCCGCAATTCGTGAGTCTTCCGCCGCAAGTTCTTTCTCAAAAACCAATTCTTCCAAGTTTAATGCCATAAAATACTTTTTATTGGTTATGATTAATTTTTTAAATTCGCTTTGATTGCTGCATTTTCCAAATCTTCAAGCGAGGGAAGTTCGCTCCACAAGCTCTCTAACTGGTATCTGTCACGGCAGCTCTCGGTCATTACATGGACGATGACTACGCCGAAGTCAATTAAAATCCATCCGCTGGCAGCATCTCCGTCAACTGACAAGGGGCGCACTTTAAATTCATCACGAACTTGGCGTTCGATATTGTTTACAACTGCATTGATATGCGGTTCATTATTGGCGGTGCAGAGAATGAAATAATCTGCGATTGTTGTTTGCGGAGTTACACGAATCTGCACGATATTTTCAGCAAGTTTATTTTCGGCTTCGGCAACGCAAAAGTTGGCGAGTTTCTCTGCATCAATTTTTTGTGTTTCTGACATAAAATTCCTTTTTTGTTAAAATTTATATAACTTATTTGTTTTAATATATTCCAAAACATTGCTATCTATAAATATATCAGTATTTTCATTATTTGCCAATTTTTTTTTCAAAATGGTTGAAGATATTTCGAAAAAAGGTGCTTTAATGATATTTTTTTGCAATTTTTCAATTGTTTCGCATGTGAAAATTTTTCGCAAACTGTCAATGTCCAAAGTTTCATTCGCTCTGGGGTAGGTGATAATTTCGTATTTTTCGACCAATTCAGCGGCATGATACCATGAGTGGATATTTTTCAAGGAATCTCCACCGATAACAATTTTTAATTTTGCCGCAGGATAATGTTTCTCCAATTGCTCCATAACTTTGAAGGTATATGATTTCTCCAAGTTTAACTTTCGTTCAAAGTCAGAAACTTCCACATTTGCCATCGTTGAAAAAACTAAATTCAGCATATCAAAACGCTTTTCAAAATCGGTAATCGGTCGATTTTGTTTATGCGGAGGTGTGTAACTTGGCAAAACGATGACCCTATCCGCTAATTTTTGCGTCAAGACACTTTTCACAATAGCGGCATGACCATTGTGAACCGGATCAAAAGTTCCTCCGAAAATTGCAATTGTTTCCAATTTATAAAAAATCCTCTATTTTTTGCCGAAATTGGCATTTTTTCACTTTTTACTACCATAAATATAACAATATTTGCAAAAAAATCAAACAAATATCAATAAAGATTGGAATTTTTTCACTTTTGGTGCTAAATTTAGTTAATGACAATATTATTTGACACAAAAAATATTTATGAAAGGTATAATTATGAGAAAAATTAAAAGTTTTTTATTGATTGTGGCAGCTGTTTTGGCACTTGCCGGTTGTCAAAGTTCAGAGTATTATCAGGAGCAGGCAGTAATTGAGGCTCGTGAATTTTTGTTAAAAAAGGCACCGGATTTGACTCTGGAAGAAGCGGCTTATGTGAAATATAATCGCCCGGTAATTGTGCATGAAAATATTCTCGGCGGAGTTTATGAGGTCAAATCTGACCAAATTACTTCTGATTTGTCGCAAATCGGTGTGGTTTGGCAGATTCCCGGACGCAAAGAAATGTTCATGGTTTGGGGAGTATCGTCAGAGAGTTTGAGATTTTTCCGTCCGGAGAGATTGATTATCAGAGAAGTAAAAGTTGCCAATGTGAACTTAAATAACGCAAAAGAAAATGCTAAACAATTGATATTAAACAACTTAAACAAAGAACTTTCCAATGAGGAGTATAATTATATCCGTTTTGCCGAACCGGAAATTATGATTACCTCGTTTGTTTTTGATGAAAATGGCGAAAGCATCAGCGATGACTTGATTCAAGTGTCATTCATCTGGAAGATTCGTGACGGCAAATTTAATGCCGTTGCCGCAGGGGAATGCAAAAGAGATTTTGAGGGATTTACCGCTCATGCAACCGGAATTTTCAGCGAAGAAGAGTTGCAGGAATATTTGGTCAAAAAGTATGACGAGTTTATGAATGTCGTCGAAGAAAATTCGGAAAATACTGAAACAAATCAGGAAAATACAGAAGTTGAGGAAGCAAAATGATTTATAGTATGACAGGTTTTGGCAGAACTGCCAATGATATAGTAAAAAAATGCGGTTTTACGGTTGAAATTTCATCGGTTAACCGCAAACAATTGGAGTTGAGATTCAACTTGCCGAGAGAGATCGCAAGTGCAGAAAATGATTTGCGTAAATTTTTTACTTCTGCAATCAGTCGCGGGATGGTGAATATCAGAGTGATGATTGAGCCTGCTTTGAAAAATGAACTTGACTGTGCAGAGATTAATTACGACCTTTTAAATAAGTTGGTTGAGGCAAGCTGCAAGGTCAAAAAAGATTTGAATTTGAATGAGGTTTCTATCGATTTGGCAAGTTTTTTCAATGTTTACGGCGTGGTTACAACTGCAAATAACGACTTGGAAAATCCGGAATATATTGAGCGTTTGATGGAATCTTGTCGAAGTGCTTTGGAGAACTTCATTAATTCTCGCCGCTTGGAGGGAGAAGAGTTGGCAAAGGATTTGCAATTGAGAATTTCTCTCCTAAAATCACTGCTTCAAGAAATTATTCCTTACACAGAAATTGTCAAGGATAATTTGAGAAAGAAGTTGGTTTCCAGACTTGAAGAGGAGAATTTTAAAGTTGACTTGAATGATGAGAGATTACAGAAAGAGATCCTTTTCTATGTCGACAAATGCGATGTAACAGAAGAAATTACCAGACTTAACAGTCATTTCGTGCAATTCGACCGATTGATGTCGGATAATACAAAAGAGCAGGGGAGAAGTATGGATTTCTTGCTGCAAGAGATGTTCAGAGAGATTAATACTTTGGGCAATAAGAGCGGTTCGACAGACATTTCGCCGTTGGTAGTGAGATTTAAAGCCGAACTTGAAAAAATTCGTGAACAGGTACAAAATATTGAATAATTGGGAGTTATCAGTTATATGAACAAAATAAATTGCTTGAAAAATACTCTTGTTTTCAGTGATGAGGAGCGGCAGGAGTTATTAAAAAATTTGAACGCCACGATTGATGATAAAAAAATCGGCGTGAATACACTTGAAGGCGGTAATTTGCCTCGCCGAAGTGAGATTTTGGATATTATCACCAAACTTATGGAAATAGTTTTCCCTGGGTATGATGATAAACTTTTTTCATTCGATGAATTGCCGGGACTTTTTGAGGAGGAAATCAAGGAATTGGAAGTCATGCTTTTTGACCAGATTTGTCGAGCTTTGAAGCATGGCTGCAAGGGCGATAATTGCCTCGCTTGCAATATTTCCAATAATGCTAAAGATACTGTCAAAAAATTCTTGAACGGCATTCCTGAAATTCGTGAAATGCTTAAACTTGATGTACATGCTGCTTATGTCGGTGACCCGGCCGCAATGAGTTATGATGAGATTATTTTGAGTTATCCGTGTATCAAAACAATTACGATTCAGAGATTCGCTCATCTGCTTTATCTGGAAAAAATTCCTTTGATTCCACGCATGATGACTGAATATGCGCACAGTTTGACCGGAATTGATATTCATCCTGGCGCAACCTTGGGGCAGGGGGTCTTTATCGACCACGGAACCGGGGTGGTTGTCGGCGAAACCGCTGTAATCGGCAACAATGTAAGGATTTATCAGGGTGTAACCTTGGGGGCATTAAGTTTCCCGAAAGATGCTTGCGGCATGTTGATTAAGGGCAAAAAACGCCATCCTACTATCGAGGATAATGTAACTATCTATGCCGGCGCGACGGTTTTGGGCGATATTACAATCGGCAGTAATTCAGTAATCGGCGGTAATGTTTGGGTTACAGAATCATTGGCACAAGGCACTAAAATTACGGCGAAATTACCTGAACATTCAGTAAAAGTCGGTAAGTAGTTTATGAATTATGTTGTCGAAAATTACGATGCAGTAAATCGGGAAATTCAGGAAGTAGGCTGCGGAAAAACTAAACTTTTGGCAGTAAGCAAGACTTTCCCGCAAGAGTGTATCGAAAAACTTTATAAAGAACGGAATGTACGCTCTTTTGCCGAAAGCAGACTCAATGAGTTAAAGGAAAAGGCAGAAGCTCTCCCCTTCGACATCGTTTGGCATTATATCGGCAAAATTCAGTCTAATAAGTTGAAAAAAATTGCCAGAATCGCCAAGGTTATTCATTCAGTCGAAACTGTGGATACTATAAAAACACTTGCTGATTTGGCTGATAAAGAAAATTTGCATATAAGTTATTTGATTGAGGTGAATGTCAGTGGAGAAGCAAGCAAAAGCGGAGTTGCTCCTCATAGACTTAATGAATTATTGGAGTGTGCGAAAACTCATCAGAATCAAGTAAAGTGTATCGGTTTTATGACTATGGCTCCATTAGATGCAACTGCTGATGAACTTGATGAATATTTCGGTGAGATGCAGAAACTATTGCAATGTAAACGAGATGAGTTTGAGCTTGCAGAATTAACCGAGTTGTCAATGGGAATGAGCGGTGATTATGTACTTGCAATTAAAAACGGCAGTACCATTGTACGAATCGGTACGGCGATTTTCGGCAATAGATTTTACGCTTGAACTTACTAAAAGTAACTATTGACAATAGCGATTTTTCTTAAATAAGTTCAAGTTTTTTGTGTTTATTTTTTGCAAAAATGAAATATTGAATTATATTATATAGTAGAGAGAAATCTTGTTGTCAGAGATTTTTCTGAAATTTTTCAAGCCGATAATTAATGAGGAAGAGAGGAGAATTAATTATGAGTGAGATGAATTTAGAGAAGTTGCGGGAAGAAATTTCTGCAGGCGTAAGTTTGATTGATTTCTATGCAACTTGGTGTGGTCCATGCAAAATGGTTGCACCGATTGTCGATGAAATCGGCAAGGAATTTCCGGATGTCAAAATTTTAAAGGTAAATGTTGACGAAGAAACTGAAATTGCAGCAAACTACGGAGTGCAGGTTATTCCGACTTTTGTGGTAGTCAAAGATGGAGAAGTTTTGGATCACTTGGCGGGATTAGTGAATAAAACAACAATTGTCAATGCGTTAATAAAGGCATTGGCGAAATAAATAGAGAGGATATATTTTTATGTTTGAATTGGAAATCAGCAGAGATTTTTCTGCGGCTCACATGTTGAGAGGTTATAATGGAGATTGCTCCAAACTTCATGGGCATAATTACGGTGTTGTAGCAGTTTTGCGAGCAAAGAAACTTGATGAAATCGGAATTGCAGTTGATTTCAAAAAGTTAAAGGCTAATTTGGATATGATTCTTGACGAATTTGACCATACAAACTTGTCTGAAAATCCGTTATTCAAAGATATTAATCCGACCAGTGAAGTTTTGGCTATGACTATTTACAAGAAATTATCTGCGGTTTTCAATGATGACAATGTAAAAGTTTATCAAATCAAAATTCGAGAATCAGCTACAAGTTGTGCAACATATTTTGAAGAAGACTAATTATTTATGAGCGAAAAATCACTGAAAATTAATGAACTTTTTGCAAGTATCCAAGGCGAGTCGACTTATGCAGGTCGACTTTGCTTTTTTGTGCGTTTATGCGGCTGCAATTTGGGTTGCAGTTATTGTGATACCATGTACGCCCATACACTGCAAGCAGGAAACTATACCGAAATGACCTTTGCTCAAATCTGTGCAGAGATAGAAAAAAGTAATATCAAGCTGGTAGAACTTACCGGCGGAGAACCGCTTATGCAGCAAAATTGTGCTGCTTTCGTGGATTATTTGCTTGATAACGGTTATGAAGTTATGATGGAAACTAATGGTTCACTTGATATTTCAGTGATTGATAAAAGAGTAAAAAGAGTCCTTGACTGCAAACTTCCGTCAAGCGGAATGAGTGATCGCAATTTATACAATAATTATCAATATTTAACTGCTCACGACGAAGTGAAATTTGTTATGGGGAGCAGGGGGGATTATGAGTTCGCCTGCGATATTATTGAGCGATATGATCTTGCGGCTAAAACTCAAAATTTGCTGTTCAGTCCGATTTTCGGGGCGATAGAGCCGTCACAAATTATTGAATGGATGCTTGCAGATAATGTAAAGGCGAGATTTCAGCTTCAAATGCACAAGTTTATTTGGGACAAAGATACCAGGGGCGTATAAATTTTTTGAGGAACAAAATGACAAAAAAGGCAGTTATATTATTAAGTGGCGGACTTGATTCCGCGACCTGTTTGGCAGTGGCTAAAAGTGAGGGATATGAGTGTTACGCATTGAGTTTTGATTACGGTCAGCGGCATACACTCGAACTTGATTGCGCTAAAAAAGTTGCAGAGTCATTGGGAGTTAAGGCACATTCGGTGATTGATATAAACTTGAAACTTTGGGGCGGTTCAGCATTGACTGACGACTCAATTGAGGTGCCTGATGCAGAAAATTCTTGCGGCATTCCAATTACCTATGTTCCGGCAAGAAATTTAATTTTTCTCTCATTTGCGACTGCTTATGCGGAGGTTTTGGGAGCGAGGGATATTTTTATCGGAGTTAATAGTATTGATTACTCCGGATATCCGGATTGTCGCAAAGTTTTTATCGATTCTTTCAAGGAAACTGCCAGACTCGGCACCAGAGCCGTAGACGAAAATTGGCAGTTTGAAATAAAAACTCCGTTGCAGAATTTAAGCAAAAAAGAGATAATTCAATTAGGTACTTCGTTGGGAGTTGATTATAGTTTGACCAGTAGTTGTTATAATCCATTCCCAGACGGCAGATCCTGCGGTAAATGTGCAAGTTGTGCAATTCGTAAGGCCGGTTTTGCAGAAGCAGGGGTTGTTGATCCAACTAAATATTAATGCTAAAAAACAGGGGAGGCAGTTTGAAACTACCTCCCCATTTTGTTTGTATTAATTATTTGCGGTTGATTTTACCGGTAAATATCATCAAAACACCAAGAATAATTGCCAAGACAATTGTGCCTGAAAGAAGTGCTAAATCTTCCATCTGCAAGATAATGTAATTCATGAAATAACTTGCCGCAAAAATTGCTCCCATAATAAGGGCAGGGCGGGTTTTGCCCAAAAACATTCTACTGTACATTGTAACCATAAGTACAATTATCGCTGCACTGATAATATATCCGACAATAAATCCTAATTTTTCGCCGAATGCCAATGCCATAAGATAAAAGAGTATCGGTGCGCCGGCTGCAATCATATACTGAAGAATATGGATATTGACTTGGGTCACTGCTTCAGCAACCAGCAAGGTAAAGAAGAATACAATCAGGAAAAAAGTTGCATAAGAAAAACATCTTTCAACTTGCTGATAAGTTCCGGCGGGTAAGCAAAGTTCGACACCGAATTCGCATTTTTCTTTTTTGAAGTTTTTAAAGGTCCATTCTGATGTGAATTTTTCGTCACTGATTGTGCGATTTGAGGGTAGGGTATTGCCGATGAAACTCGGACTATCCCAAGTACCTGCAATAGTAACATTATTACTGTCTGCTTTGCTTTCAAAAACGAGAGTTGAGCTGCCGCGAAGTTTTATATTAATATCATAATTTACCAAGCCTTTCGGAATGGCAAAAACCAATTTAGCACCCTCAACAGTAAATGGAGTTTCATTGCCATTAACTTTTACGGCTATATCTACAATGCCTGACGGATCTGCAATAGTAATAACTTCTTTTTCCAGTGACTGATTATTCAATTTGGAATTAATTGCAATATTTGCAGAATAAACTACTGCCTGATAGATTCCACGATACCGAACTTCTGAAATAATTTCAGCGTTGATATTGTTGTTTTGTGCCTGTGAGTGAAGCGAGATAGTCTGTTTATT
>JAZRSP010000499.1:0-3514 GCA_045651565.1 Victivallaceae bacterium
AAAAAGGAGATTTGAGTGGCGTCGAAAATCTCCGTTAGTTGGCGAAACCGTGGCAAAAGATAAAAGCATCATTCCGCAAAAAAGCGGGATGATGTCTTTTAATATTTTGCCACATTTACACTCCCCCAAACCGCCCACGACAAACCAAACTCACCAGTATCCTGTCCAGCCTAATGGCTGGTTGCCGGGGATTGGGGAGCGCAAACAGCTCCCCAAAAAAAGACGACGCAAGTCTCCCCCTAAAAAACACAAAAGTAAAAATAAAACACATTTTTTTATATTTTTTCTTGAAAAATAATAATTTTGGAATTATATTGCTAAAAAACTAAAAAACGGTTATCAATTTTTTTGTTGCAAAACAGGAGTTTTTATTATGGCGTACTCAATTGAACCAATGTTATCTTTAGCAGACATCTATTTTACCGATGGGAACGATAAGTTTCGTTTTCAGTGGTCTACCCAAGCTATTGCTACCGGCACTCTCAACTACCCTCAATATGATGTTGATGATGAAGATTATAAAGAGTTTTATCAAAAGTTAACAAAATATAATCAATTCACAAACAACATCAATAACGAACTCGAGAATGCCGTATCATTCACAATTACCTTTTACGACATGGCAGGCAATTTTATTACTTCAAAAACTGTTACCTCATGCGAAGCCGAATTTAATTTGAATGACGGCGAGTATCTTTGGGATGTCAGTGCATACGATGCCAATGGTGACTTAATTACCACCAGCGCCAAGGCTTACTTTTTTAATCCCTCATTTTATGATTATGATGATGAGGAAGCCGCAATTTCATACCAAGATTCTTCATCGGCCCACCAAATTGCAGAGATTGAATCCATTCACGACACTTGGTCAAATTATTATATCCGAAAAACTGCTATCGGCAAAATCATTACCGGTGATAGCGAAGCATATTTTTCTGTTTGCGGCCCCGGCGAAGGAGACGATATAACTTGGGAATTATCGCGAAATGGCGGTTTCTCTTATTCGCTCTCCAACTCTTTCGGAGGTTTTGAAGGTGAATTTCATGTAACTCAAAACTGTCTCGTCACCGAGACAGGCAGTATTTACGAGTATGAAAACGGCAAATGGGTATATAAATTTCTCTCCGATTTTGAACCTGTTACATCTAGTTTACCTACAAAAGACTATTTCCTCGTTCGACATGGCGTTCTCTACAATTATAATTCGTCTACCGAGCGATTGGAGATGGTGGATTCTATTTATGCAATTGAGTTTTCTAACCGTTACTTTTTGCAGCATGACGGGGTATATTCTCTTGAAGACAAAAACAAAGTTTTAGACTACACTGTCGCCTATGGTGAAAATCTGATTTTTGACGATATGTTCTTCAATATTTTTGCGCAAGATGCTTACGGGAATATGACTGATGCGCTCGCACCCGGTCAATATGGAAGTATAGTTGTAAAATATTTCCTTTTTGATCAAAAAAACAATGAAATAATAGAAAAAGAAGAGGTTCTTTTCCGCGGATCTGCACCATACACTCTCGACACAGAAGAAATGTACGCCTCACGAATCGGCAATTGTGTCTGCTTTGTATTGCAGGACGAGGGTGACGACGACGACGACAACGGCAACTGGAATGCGCCCACAACTTCTATCTTCATTCATGAATTCCAAAATGACGGAACAATAATTTCTCACATCAGTTCAGGAGCTATTTATGATTCACAATTTACTACCGATAAAAACGGACAATTAGTTTGCTATTATTACAATGGTTACAGTGATTCGCAATACAGTTTCAATATCGGCTTAAATTTCGACACACTTTTTACCGACGGTTCGACTCCCGGTGGTGGCGGAACTTCCGGCTCAACAACTGCCAATTCAAACAAAATCTCTTTCGAAAATCTGGAAGGAGAAAAATTTATTGTCGAATATTCACCAAACAAATTTTCTTCCGTAATCCGCTTCGACATTGATACCGAAGGAGTTGATACTTTTAACTTGCCTAATGGCGAATACTCTGTAAGAGTTTCTGCCGACAACGGCGAAAATTGGGCAATCAATAAAAATTTTACAGCAAACAACTCTGCCGGCCCAAAAAAATTCACCTCTACCGCAAATGGCAATTTAGATGTATTTTTCGCTAATGCAAGCGGTAAATGGACTACAACTTTTATGGCTCAGCACATGGGCAGTGTAGATGGCAATGAAGGCACTGGCGATAAAGTCGCAATTAACGGCAAAAACAGATTCGCCGATATTTTCAGCGGTTCTGAAGACAAAAGCATTCTCGTTTTAACCGACGATAATAATGGCGATGCAATTTTCCTTGAAGACATCTACTCCGACCTGCCCAATAATGTCGCTCGCCAGCAAGCAAGAGTTGCCAATATCGACGAAATTCGTGCAGGTGCAGGCGATGACCTTATCGATATGACCAGTCAGAAATTTGAATACACCGGTAGCGGCATGACCATTTACGGCGGTAACGGCAATGATGTAATTTGGGCAAACATTGGTCAAAATTACCTCTTCGGCGGAGCAGGAAATGACCAAATTGTCGGCAATATCGGTAATGATATAATTGTCGGCGGTACAGGAAACGATACTTTGAGCGACGGAGACGGTCATGATATTTATGTTTTCAATGGCAACTTCGGCAATGATGTAATCAAAGCAAGTTCCGGCACAATTACTTTGCACTTTGATTCAACTAATGTGCAATGGGATGAGCGAACTCAATCTTATACCGACGGCACAAATTCAGTAAGAATTGAGGGCTCTGCAACTGTCAGCACAAGTTACGAAAACTCTGATTTCTATACTTCGATCAAAGCTATGGAAGAATCCGCTTCCGATACAATTTACTCAAAGTCTATCTTTGTTTCAGCGGAAGATACAACAACTTACATTGGAACGGCAACTTTCGGCTGGGAATATGACAATGTTTCAGATGAAGCACTTGATAACGCATTAAAAACTTATGCTCTCATCGATGCTTTCGAAACAACCAAGGGCAACAATACAGTATATATCAATACTAACACTTGGTCTTGGGTTGAGTCGGATATTAACTTCAATACCGGTAATGACACACTTGTTATTCCAGAGGAATCAGGATGGTATTGCGGATCAGGTTTGGTTGTGAGAGGAGATTTGAATTTCGGCAGCGGCAACAACACAATAGAAAACAATTCAAACAATGGCGGTCTTTATGCGCACAATATGTACTTCGGTGACGGCGATAACACTATAATTTGCAAAACAGGACAAATCGAAATTGGTGTTCATTATGTCGAAAACGATGGCGAACACTCATACATTATCGGAGGTACCGGAGAAATTGTTTTCGGCGACGGCGAAAATTACATTAAACTTGCTGACGGTGGAGAAATCTGCGGTTCAAATATTACTTTCGGCGACGGCGGAAATACGCTTGAAATAATTGATGACAGTTACTTTGGAACCGAATCCTATTTCGAAGATGATTATTATACTTGGTATGAGACTATTAAAGAAAATGGC
>JAZRSP010000500.1:0-1530 GCA_045651565.1 Victivallaceae bacterium
CTATTATAATACAACACCGTTTTCAAAAATACAAGTGTTTTTTATACTTTATTTTACTTTTTTTTCTTAAAAATCGCGATTTTTGGCGGATTGTGACATTTATTTGGCGGATTATATCTTGTCAAATAAAAAATATGTGCTATAATATAAAGCGTAAAGAAAATTACGAATGTATAATTCATTCGCCTTCGCCAAAGGCTTCGGCGCGACAAGTAATTATGGCAGGTGTTACACAAACTGTGCGACTAAATGCGAGCCTGACGGCTCTTATAGTATACTTGAAGTGACAACCAGCAATTCGATTAAGGTGAAATACATTGATTTTTTGATTTTCTCTATCCTTTCATTTTAGAGATTTTTGTTAAATATTAATGGGAATACCGTCCTCATTAATAGTGTTTTTTGAGGTTAAATTTCTTATTCCTCAACCTTATTTATCTTTAATAACGCTTTCATGCGTTACTAAATTCATTTTTTTTATTTTCAAAGTACTTGAAGTAACAGTTGTCATTGCAATCATTGCGATTCTTGCAGGAATGTTGTTGCCTGCGCTCAACAAAGCTCGTGAAAAAGCACGCACAATCTCTTGCGTAAACAACCAGAAGCAAGTTATGTTGGGAATTACTCAATACTCAATGGATAATGGGGACTCTCTTCCCGACCATGAGGGCAATGGCTGGATTCTTTGGCATTTCCAAAAAGTTCTTCCCTACATCGGCGGAGAAAGAGTAATAACCTCAGGCAAATGGGGCTGGACTTCAACCAAACCGACCTCATTCTGCTGCCCGTCTGCATCTTATATGGGTACACAAGCTGCATCAGGAACAATTTACTATGCAACCAATTATGCTGCAACTAAAGCTGATGTAGCAACATGCAAAAACGGTTGGTTGGGAACTGATGATAAACCCCGTAAGTTGACAACTCTTGATCCCGCTTCTGTAATTTTCACTGAACAGAACTATATGGAGGGTGGCGACCATAACCTTTATCGTGGTGACGGATATGTAACTCCTGCAAACAGTACCGGTGCTAAAACCACTAAAGACTATTATTGGATTTACTTCCTCCATGGTGGAGATACTGCAAACTTCGCTTTTGCTGACGGTCATGTTCAGTCAGTTAAGAAAACTGGTAAACAATTGTTTACAAATAATGATGCAACCAGACCTTCATGGTGTTTGGAATAATAGTTTAATGCTGTTATTTGCAAGGGAGCAATTTTTTGCTCCCTTTTTTTCAAATCTTCAAGCAGATAAAAAGGGATAACAGAAATTAACTGCACCCAAGGGATATTAATTGACCGTATCGGACGAATAAATCTTTTAAAGACCATTAGGTGCCGTTAATTGCTGTTCCTGAAATTTATTATGGAACAGATAAAATTAAACCGATTTTGACAAAAAAACAGTAATTTTTATAAAAAAATCGAAAAAAACTTATTTTTTGGCGGATTGTTACATTTATTTGGCGGATTATATCTTGCCGAATTAAAAAAGTGTGACATAATATATAAATGACAAAAAAACT
>JAZRSP010000501.1:0-8823 GCA_045651565.1 Victivallaceae bacterium
CATCAATGGACACCAGAAAAAAGACCGGATTGCTTAACCCCGGGAAAGGGCGTCCCCCATAAAAATATACAGCATTTTGACTTATTCCCAGCACATTGCTCGCCCATGTGGCAGCACATTCATATTCTCTGTTTAAACATAATTTTTGGCACTCAATATAATGCTCAAATATACTCTGGGGAGTGAGTTTTGAGAAATCCTTTTTGTCTTTTAAGCCAATTCCATGAATAAGCAAAGGCAGATCATACTCGAAAGGCTTACGTCTTCGGGCTTTTCTACGCAGTTGCCACTTACGATAGGCAAAAATCTTTGCAAGTTGCTCTTGTATGTCAAAAAAAACTTTTTTTAAATATTGTTGATTCATTTTTGAATATGTCACAGTCGTTTTGATTATTTTTACAAAATCAAAGACACTTCTTAACTTCACATACCGATGCCAGAGAGTTTGTAGATCACCACTACTTGGTACAGTGTGACTATTTGTGCGTATTATTCAAATTCAATTTCCCATAGATATGTTTTATAAAATCTTCATTTAATCAGCAAACTATCCCTTTCTATTTCCACGAGGCAAGATCTCGAGCCAATAGTTATTGGGGTCAGTCACAAAGTAAATTCCCATTTCTGGGTTTTCGTAACAGATGATGCCCATTTCTTCGTGGCGTTTGTGAGCCGCTTCATGGTCATCAACTTCAAAAGCGAGATGAAATTCGTTGTCACCAAGATCGTAGGGGCGATCCATGTCCCGCAGCCAGGTGAGTTCCAACTGGTGAGAACTGCTGCCGTCTTCCAGATATACGATGATGAAACTGCCGTCTTTGGCGTTGAGGCGGCGGACTTCGTGCATGTCAAAGGCATCCTGATAAAACTTGATGCTTTTGTCAAGGTCAAAAACGTTCAGATTGTTGTGGACCATGCGGAATTTCATTTAGCATCCTCCCATTGAATATTTTAATTACAGTAATAATATACAACGCATACCATCAAAAAACAAACGCAAATTAAAAATTTTTCATTATAATCGCTGCTATTTCACACGGCTCCCATTCCGGAAGATGACTGTACCGGATGTTTTAGGGCATCCGGCACAGCCATCGTTTTGATTACGTTTTTCTCGAGAAATCTTTATGAAACAGAACAGAAATATCCCTCAACCCCATTGCTCATAGCATCTCGATATCCAGTTGAGTACCCACACCCACAACCGATCGGGTATCCTGCTTCCCTTTCTGCGTGATAGGTCTTTTCACGTCCTTCTGCCGGATCAATAGTATCGGCAAGCACAAGCATCTCTGCAACCAAATCAAATTGGGTGGATAAAACGAGATTCTTGATGGAGTGGATTTCCATATGTTTAGGCATAATTTCGGCTTTTTTTGTGAGTTTTACGGCTTTCTTTTTCATTTTTTGTTACCTTTCTTTAGTTGAGTTGTACCGGTTTTAACTCATTCATACCCGGCGCTTTATTTTCAGCATCCCTTTGTGGGCGGCAGTTTGATGATGCGGTATCCGTGCAACGTTCGGTATTCCAGTTGTCTTTTTTTGATGATGCGGCTTATAGTTTTACCTAATCGAACATCATCGTTTTTGACTTCAAGAATAGCTCGAAGCTGCTGAGGAGTGTACTCCACCCAGAGATCTTTTTCGCAGTCCCAATCGAATGTTTCTTCGATTACATCCTCATAAACCAGTTTCGTTTGAAACTTGCGGTTGTGCAGAGCAAGCTGCTGTTGTTCAGTCGCATCAAGTCGAAATGATTGTGGAGATGCCGTCCACAGTTCTTTTACTTGAGCCCAAAGCTGCCATACTTCCTTATGGAGTTCTCTCAATGCCGTCAAATCCACATGGGTTATGGGAAGCACCCACCAACGGCGGTTTTCACCATCGTACAGAAACTCATCATTATTGACGGTTGCGCAGAACGATGTCTTTCGGGGGTATCTGACCTCATGCCGTTCATATTCCCGACGGTCCCTGTCTTCATTCTGCGTGATGAATGCTTTCAAGTTTGACTGCTGTTTGCGGGTGGTGTAATCACACTCGCCGATTTCACAAATCCATCTGGAAATCGCCCGTCTGACAGAATCCTTGTTTTCAAGGTCAATAGCGGCTCCTTCGTAGAACCAAGCGACTTCAGGCACGAGTGACCGGAAGAAAGATGTTTTGCCGATACCCTCCGGACCTTGCAGCGTCAGTACCCCTTCAGCTCCGTATTGACTGCTGTCATTGTAGAGTATGGCTATACATTGAATCAGCCATTTCCGGATTAAGAGCCGGGAGAAATCAGTAAGAGGAGCTAAAGTACGGCATAACCGATCAATTCGGTCTGAGCCATCCCATTTGACTGCTTCCAATTTTTCCCTTACCGGATTATAGATATTGTCAGCCCCGATCTTATGAAGAAGCCTGACGACCTGACTGTGGTCAGTTCCAGAGTATTTTCGATGTAGAAACGCTCTGACTTCATCAGCCAAAACCTCTATTTCATCAACACCTCCGGCTTTTTTGATCCACTTGAACCCGATGATTTCAAAGCTGTGCGACATCTCATTAAACCTGATTTGCCCCCAATATTGCGGTTTTGCAATAAGTTCTTGAATATGATGATAACGTAACAGCGGCTTGCCGCCTTTTTTATCATCAGAAGCCTTGGGGATTTCAGGTAACGGATCGGTTGAACCTTGCGTAGCCCACTGCTCATAGGTCATGTACTTTTTGTTGATAATTACCGGATATTGCCATTTTTCGCCACGTTTGGCAAAGGGAAAACGGCACCAGCGACTGAGCGATTTACACGCTTTGTCAGGCTTTAAACCATATTGTTCGGCAAACTCATAGAGTTTTATCATTCGTTCAGCATATTCTTCGGCGTTGCTTGCCCCGACATGAACGAAGGCATGAATACTCTTGCCGCCAGAGTAAACTGCGGCAAAAAGCGGCAGTTTCAATTCCATTAAAAGAGTATATTGCTCATCAAGTGACAGGTCATCAGATTCTATCAACCCCCATTCAAAGGAGCTGATCATATCATTACGTATTGAAGTATGCTGGTTGGGTTCAAGACTGCTAACTTCATTTAGCAACCAAAAGAGACCTTCTTTACATTGCTCCTCACAGATCACTTGCAACAACATCTCTTCAGTTTGGGCTAAATCTCCAAAGTCAGCAAGAAACCCCTCTGTATTGATCTTCTCTTTCGAACTGTGAGCAAACATCATCAAGCCATCCGGGTGAATCGTCTGAATGACAGAAACAGCATCGCTAACAGCTGTTTTGAATTTAAACTCCGGCATCGTAAGCAGTGGTGCTTGGGGCAGAACTTTAGTCGGCTGATCTGCACTCTGATTTGCCGCAGGCTCAGTGGTATGTTCGCCTGCTATTGCCCGAAGTCTCCGTATGGCTTCATCACGTGACTCTTTAGGTTCAATAGACCACGCATTGCGACAGTCTTGTTCATCCTTGTATTTTTCAGGGTCTTGCATAGCCCACTGATGAAACTCCTCAAAAGAGCCTCCGGCAGCTTTATAAAGCCCGGCAATTCCCATCCAGGCGTTACGTGTCCGATAATCGAAGATAGAGATTTTATCAAGAATATTTTCCATTTTTTCACCTTTTAATACTTTTGTTATTGGTTTGAGTTAACGTGGTCCTTTTAGAAAAGCCCCTATGTTTTTTACGATTTGATACTGCTTTTATGGACTCATTTTTTACCTCCTATTTCGCTTTGTCCTACTCATATATGAAGTGGCTTCTAAAAAAAGAGGCAAAAAAAACACGATTTTCAGATATGTTTTCGACGTTTCAGTATAAAATGCGTCCCCATAACATATTGATTGAAATGGAGATAAAAATCTTTTGAGTTTTTTTAGCACAATTTACTCAACAGCCTAAAAAAGCCACAAAAAAAGTCCTAAAAAGGTGGGCAGGTGTGATTAAAATGCCAAATCAGAACCCAAACAGATATTTATTATGTTTTTCAGTTTTATGAAACACTTCTTTTCCCCACCTTCCCACCTCTGTAGCTGCAAATGTTAAATGAATCGGGATGGGGGAGGATCCCCTGGTCCCCTCTCTCTGGCGGGCAGATGGAGGTTTGATGTTATAGTCCAATCAACGTCGAAACACCAAACAACAGGAGATTAGCAATGAAAACTGCAAATTGGCTTAATTTAGCAATCTGTCTTGGCAAAGGAGCTGAATCTATCAATGATATTTACGAGCCTCACCGGGAGATGATGAAATTTTTGAAAGAGTTGGAGAGTGTCTGCAAATTCTTACATAAACATGGCAAAGAGTTGCCGCTTGATGTTCATAAGCAAATGAAAAGGGCAATATTAAAAGATATTGAAACCGAATATTGGATTTATGCCGGAGCAATCCTGAATCGGCATCCTGACCGGGGACCTATGGATTTTGTTGATAAGAACAAAAAACGCTCTCTATCGGCACGAAAGAGGTAATAGAGAGGATTTGGGAAAGCAAAAGGGACTGCAAAGAACAATCAACGCTCTTTGCAGTCCCGGTTTTGTGTTACAGATATGATTATTCAAGACGGCGTCTTAATCTGACATGGTCGTAGTAGTTGATTTGGGCTTCGGAAATAACCAAATGATCTTCCGGAGCAAGTTTGCGAAACTCGATGCCGTTGAACTCCATTCCTTCGGTAAAATGCTGAACGGTCTTGATCGTTTTGCCCATTTCAAATTGCATATAGATCAATGAAATGCCAAATTCAGCATCGTCATCATCTATGAATTCGATCAAAGATTGCGTAACTTGCCAGTTTTTCATCGCAAGACGGGTACAGAGAAACAGAGCCAGCAAATCTTCACCGTATTGGGGCAATTTATATAGCAGCTCCACCAACTCATAAATGTGAGTAGTTTCCCGGATCGCCCGCAAATAGCAAGTCTTCCAGTAGCGTTCCTTGTAACGCCATGACGGCTCATCATTGCAGAACAGTACCGCTTCGATTCTTTCATTATCGAATTTGTCAGCAGGAACTTTTTTCAGCCATTTAATGACCAATTCTTTGATTTTTGCCAATTCTTCAGCATTGGCAGCACGTTCTTCCGGCGTAAGATAACCATACTTCATAAACAACAAACCTTTTTGTTACGAATGCCCCCATTGGCACTCTGCTGTTATATGAAATAGTTCTGATTTTTCATAGAATCTCAATCAATTCGCGGGGATGGGAGGGGAAGGCTTCAAGACCTATACAAACAACGCCGTCGGACTGAGCGGTGACGGCGATTTGTTTGAGATTAAATGAAACGTTTGGTATTGAATTTGATCGTAAATTGATCGGGAAGAAATCCTTCTATCCAGATAGTTCCATTTGGCAACTGCCATCGTATTTTTTCATTCCTATTGTATAAATTATTCAAATGGCGAATCAAGTCTTCCTTGTTGGCTTTAGATAGGCTCATGGAACCAACTTTTACCCAGACTGCCGCAACAGATTTGTTAATGTAGGTATTGCAACATAATATTATTGTGCAATTTTCAAAAAGCCAGAAATTTCCTTTAAGTTCAGCAGTTGTTTCCGTTTGTTTAGTTACTCTATAGCCTTTGACTTTTAACTTTTCAACAAAACTTGCCACACTTCCGTCAATCGGAATTCCTAAAAACTCCAATTCCTTTACTTGAGGTCTCTGATAAGGTTTGTGTTCACGCAGGTTCTGAACCATTGCGGCAAACTCATCTCTTACTTTTTGTGGTAATGGGATTGTCGCAGTTTGTCCGTTTCCAAAGTTCGCTATTGAAAAATGAATTTCTTTGATGTTGTCACTTCCGAAAGTATCAAGGAATTGATCTTTATCTATCAGAACAAAAGATTCATAAGGAATAGTTTGATCTTTGTTGTCTGTTGAAATTGTCATTGGAAGAGTTATTTTTCTTCCGGAATCCAGTGTTATTTCAAACTTTTGGCAATTCCCTTTGTTGTTTTTGAACACGAAATGCGGAGCTCCCATGTCGAAATGTCGATGAGGGTAAAACTGCATTTTGAAATCCATACTGCTTATTGTCAGTACGGGATGTTCTATCGGAGTTGCTTTTTTCTCTGGTTCCGGGAACCATTGGATCGGATCGGCTGCGTGAATTGCCAATGCTGCCAATAACATAAACAAGGTAACAATCTTCTTCATTTTAACTTTCCTATTGTTCACCGAAACTGCACTTGGACTTCGTTGTCGAGCTTGAAGAACTTTTTGAACAATTCAAAGGATTGTTTCCAATTATCTGTCAATTCAGCTTGCAACGTTTTAGAATCGACTTTGGGAATCTTGAACTCCACAAATCGAGGTGAAGTTTTCACGAAGAAATCTATATACTGATTCAAAGGCAATTCCCCGACAAATCTAAAAAAAGTTTTGCCACCTTCTTCAAAAGTGTCGTTCTTTTTAATTGGAATGGTTATCTTTTTACCATCTGTTGTAGTAAATGATAATCTCTCTGTAATACCTTTATCATTCCAGAAAAGAATTTGGATAAACAATTTTCCTTTGTCCTTCAGAATTCTAGGTCCAACATAAAACTCTGTTTTTATTTCCTCGGGAATGACTGCAATAATCTTGTTGATTCTCCAGATAATATCTCCATCATCAAATCTGACAACTTTGATTCCTTTGGGTGGCTTTTTCAATGCTTCATAGTTGAATCCATCTGCAAAGCACAGACAACAAACGAACAGAGCGACAATCGTAACAAGTAATCTTTTCATAAAGAATCCTTTCTTGAAGGGGTTAATAATTTTTTGAAATGACTCAAGACTATTGAGGTTTTATTTTCGGTGACGACAAATTCCTGTCCACGATATGCTGCCTGAAAATAATCTGCTTGAAGGCTGTCTTCGGTGTGGTAGGTCATATTGGGTTTGGCGTTCAGCAAATCTACCCAGGGAAGCGAAGCGTAATTCCAATGAGTTACCAAATCATTATCCGGAAGAGTTAATTGTAACTCAGAAGCAAATTTGAAAACTCCATAACCGGCAACATCGGGCATAATGCTTAAATGATCGGTTGCAGTAAACAGCATATTTGAAGCATGTTCAACCCTATTGTCATTCAGGCAAGGTTTGGTATGAGGATGCCACGAATAAGTCCTGACCGCTCCGGGATCATCTTTCAAATTGATACCCTTATCAATTTGCATATACCCCCAGATGGCATGGAACGGCTTACCGGTAAAGCCGTCATGTCTGTTCCAATGTTGAAAAAGTCCGAAGAAAAGGAAGATATCTCCAGTATCAACTTTTTCATTCAAAAGATGCTTGGCAGCGGCTCCGCATTGTCCCAATACGGCACACCAATTGTCCGGCAGATTTTTATGTAATTCAGGGCGGATATCCGGATCGAGGTGGCAAAAACAACCATTGATTGGAAAGCCCGATAAATTAAGTTCACAATACCGGCATCCAGTATCTTGGGCAAGCATCTGCGAGTCAACTTCCGGAATGGGTAAAGAGAGCATTGTACCATCCGGCAATACTGGGCTGGGATGCCCGCCGAATTGGGAATCAAAGCCCTTTCTGCTCAAAATAAATTTCATTGCCCGCTGTTCCTGATAGTTGTGTTAAGTTTACCGTTTTATCAGGAATGGCTCAAAAAAGAGGTGCCCCCCTGATCTGTATACCCTTGCACACCTACCACAGCGTTCACAGCAATACAAGCCCAGAAATGCACCGTGTAAAAAACACGGCACAAATCTTCTGTACTTGCTGTGATTTGGGCTTGTTGACAAGGTGGTAGTTTGCAAGGGTAGCCCAAAAAATTATGCTTTAATTTTATGTTTTTTCTTATTATTTGAGTGTTACCTCCGTTATTTTCACGAAACACGACTTAATTTACATTGGCTCAAGCAAAAAAGCAAGTTGTTCTTATGTTTTTTTACAAAAAAATATGTTTAATTTATAAATAAGTCAATCCAGCGGGGGGCATCTCCGTATGCCCCCCGCTGGATAAGCTCAGTCTGCTCAGCATTTATCTGCGAAATCAAACTTGCCACCAGATTATCCGCAAAATTCGACAAGTCCGTAATCCCGCCTTTCACACACCAGACTTTCACGCCCGCACTTTTCAATTTCTGTACCACATGACTTTCAAGATAGCTCGCCGGCAGCGGTCGCATCAGCCTTGTAAAGTCATCCAGCAGCACATAGTCCACATTTTTCAGCACTCCAAGCACCTGCGCCAGTCCTTTACGGTATTTGTGCGTTTTAAGATATGTACTGTTAACCCAGCTTTTATAGGCTTCATCTACAGCTGCCAACGCCAGTGCTTCGGTCGTATTGGGATACGTTTTACCGGAGATGTTAAATTTTCAAGTCGTTGCTCTTTATGGTGTTATATCGCAATTTACGGGGATCAACTCTTGTTTTCGCCAGTCCCATTCGTGATTTTTTGATTCCTTCCATGCTCCGGGTTTGGGGTTGCAGCCTACGGTTACGATGTTCATATTTGAATCGTCGTAAATTTCCTGTTCCCGGGTATCGCCCTTATAAAAACTTTTGTAGTAATACTTGATGTAAGCCTTGCTGCCTTTGAGCGATAGTGACCAGTCCGGGAGCAGACGTGAGGAACATTTGGCAATGCGTTCCAGAATGATTTTACGGTCATTATTCAGAATGATTTCAATGTGATAGCCGAAAATATTGATCCGCTTGATGATCTGTTGAGCATACTTTTTATAAAGGTTGCAATCGAAAAATTTGAGTTGCAGCTGATACAGTAAGGCTTGCAGTTCCTCTTTTTGAGCTTGAGGATCTATCGTAGAAAGTGCGGTAAGTTCCATAATTTCTCTCTGCACCTTTTCCCGGTC
>JAZRSP010000502.1:0-1433 GCA_045651565.1 Victivallaceae bacterium
CCTCATCGGCAATCTTTGCCAAATCGAGGCGTTTGTACTCGTTGAACTTCATAATGGATGTTGTATTTTGTTTTGTTTTCGTTTCTAGTCTTTTTACAACTTTTGTTACCTCTGAAAGAGGTACAATGTGCAAATATACAATTTAAAATTCAAAATTCAAAATTCAAAATTGCGAGTAAACGAGAGTAGAGGGCAAATTTATTTGCACTATGCCGAGCATGAGCAATTAAAACCGACCTTGTGTCGGGTTAAAATTCAAAATTATTAGAGGGTTTAGGGAGATTAGGAAGTTTGGAGAGGTTAGTGAGTTTAGGGAATTTAGAGAGTTTAGAGAATTTAATGATTCTGTTGCGACATCTCTGAATTCCTTAATTTCCCTAACTTCCCTGAAACTAAATCTTACTTAAACAAAAAAAACTCCACCTTGCGGGTGGAGTTAAAATATTCATATTTTGATTTTATAAATGAATCAAACTCTTTACCGGGGCAATCTTCTCCAGACGCTCTGCACCATTCAGTTCGTCGAGTGTTATAAGGAAGATAAATTCGCTGATAACAATTTCACACTCAACGCCATCCTTCATAATCTTGCGACCCTGCAGCGATTGGGCGATACCTTCAGCGGTACCTCCTGTTGCCAATACATCGTCGATAATTGAAATATAGATTTTGCCATCCTCGGCTTTGCCTGCGGCAATGTCGCTCAGACGGTAGTAGAGGTGGTCGGCACCATACTCTTTAGTGATAGAAATCTCCTGCAAATCTCCCTCGGCAAATGGCAGCTTGCCGCTTTTGCGAATTGGGATAATGTTTTCTACTTCAGGTTTTGAAATAAGCAGTGGGGCAGTGAAAAGGAATCCGCGCGCCTCAGGTGCTGCAATATTGGGAGCTGTTACCAGAGAACCTAACTCCTCGGTAAGTTGAGCAAAAACCTTCTTATCCTGCAGAAATGGGATAATATCCACAAACATAATTCCCTCTTTTGGGAAATCCTTGTAAAATTTAAGAGTGTTTTTCATTGTAAACTTTACTTTCAAATCGGTGTAAATATGGCGCTAAATGCCCATTTTTGGTTGCGCAGAGCAAAAGTAATAAAAAAAATCGTCATATATCGCCGATTTTATAAAGAAAGTGATATGTTTTTTGATTTTTTTCTTACCTTTGCATCAATTGGAAAATAATGAACTTAAAAAATGCCGAAGTTACATGACAAGGTAAATGTGCTGAAGAAACCGGAATGGTTGAAGATTCGCTTGCGTAGCAATGAGGGCTCTGCCGAGGTGGAGCGTATTGTGAAGCAACATTCGTTGCATACCATTTGCAGCAGCGGTCTTTGCCCCAATAAGGCAGAGTGTTGGCGTCGTCGTACGGCAACATTCATGATTCTGGGTGATATATGCACGCGCGGGTGTAAGTTCTGTGCGACAAAGACA
>JAZRSP010000503.1:0-18130 GCA_045651565.1 Victivallaceae bacterium
GCCGGTGGTGGTTGCAAGAGATGAAAAATTATTTCTTTGCGAAATTAGTATGCTTCCTCTAGGAAATGGAAAAATTGTCGGCTTTTTGCGGGATAATTCGCTTAAAGGTTATGATTGCAAAAAGGTTTTGTCATATGATAACGGTGAAACTTGGAGTGAAATTATCAATTTTCCGATTTGCGGTTGTCATCGTCCGACGGCAGGAATGTTGAAAAACGGACAAATTTTTATTACTTATCGTTTTATGCAGGGCGGTGGCGGAGAAATTTGGGAGCGAGCGCAGAATTTTATGGGGTACTTGACCGATTTGAAGTCAGTTGAATCCTTGAAGCGTGAGGGCGCAAGCGGAAGAGTAATTCCGATTGACTATGACCGTTCGCCGTTTGCAGATTTGGGTTATTCAGGTTGGGTAGAGTTTGATGATGGTGAAATTTATCTGGTTGCGTACATTGTGGATGATGCTTATGACAAAGGGCAGATAAGGGGTTATTCAATGCAGTTATCGGATTTGGTTTTAAGAAGAGATGTATAAGGAATTATTAATGCGGCAAAAGAGTGAAAAACCGGACTTTTTTGCCGTTTTTTTTAAATTTAAATTTATTTTTTTTTTTTTTGAATTTTTTTTACTTTATCTATTGACATTTTATAATTTTGTGGTATAATTATAATTGTAGTATAAATAGTGAATAGGATAGTAGGTAGGAATGAGAAAAGAAAAAAGATTGAATAAGACCGAACAGGTTGTTGATTTAATCCTTGATTATATGATGACTAATAGGTTGCGAGTCGGCGATAAATTGCCCTCGGAGCAGGAGATGACGGAGCTTTTTGGAGTAAGTCGTTTGTGTGTGCGTGAAGCTCTGCGCGGATTGAAGTTCATGGGCGTAATTGAGGCCGGAACTCGTCGTGGGACAAGTGTTAAAGAGGTTGATTTTACCAGCTTGGGTAGAGCATTGAGTTTCCAGATGGCTTCAAGCAATTTGTCCTATCAACAGTTGTTGGAAGCGAGATTGTTGTTGGAATTGGGGGCTTTGGATGTTATCGGAGCGAGTGCAACTTCGGAGCAGATGGATGAATTGGAAAAGTACGCAAGTGCGATAGGCGAAGTAAATGATGTACAGAATGCTTTGCAGAAAGACAGTGAGTTCCACCGTAAACTTATGTCGCTTGCAGGGAATGAAGTTTTGGGTGCTTTTGCGCGGTTGATTGAGATGTTTTTCCGCATTGACCCGGAATTTTTGCTGAATCATCAGTTGGAGTTGAAAGACAATTTGGATGTTGCTAAAGAGCATGTAATGATTGTTCGAGCATTGCGGAACAAAAATTTTGACTTGGCACGAGGCTTGATGAGACACCACTTGCAGAAGTGGAACAGAAATTAAATTAAGAATTCATAATTCATGATCGAGAATTATGGTTGGTGTCGCACAAGAAAGTGTGGCTAAATGTGTGTCTTGTGACACATGCACTGGATGCTTGGCAGGACTGAATGACCTGCTCTGCATGACGGCGGCAGTCCGACAGGGCGGACAAACAAAGTAGTTGAAGTGATAACTGTTACTTCAATAACGCTGAAAAGGAGAAATAAGTTAAATAGTACATGGGGTACTATTTAAATAGTAATAAGAGGTAAAAAAATAAAGGAATTAACCTCAAATTGCGGTATTAATGGAGACGGTATTCTCATTAATATTTTAAAAAAAATCTCAAAAATGAAAGGAAAGAGAAAATGAAAAAATCTATGTATTTTACTTTGATTGAATTGCTGGTTGTCATTGCAATCATTGCGATTCTCGCAGGAATGTTGCTTCCGGCACTTAACAAAGCACGTGAAAAGGCTCGCACAATCTCTTGTGTAAACAATCAAAAACAAGTATTGTTGACAATTGCTATGTATTCACAGGAATGCAATGACGCTCCACAGGTTTGGGGTGCTACAAGTAGTGATTATTGGCACAAAATGCTTTATAAGGCTGGTCATTTGAATAACAATAAGACCATTTATTGCCCATCAGCAACAACTTCTGCTACAATGAATGTTGCTATGGATGATAATTATTGGACTGCTGGTGCCGCAGGTAATGCTTATGGTCATATTCGTAATACAGGCTGGAATAATTATTTGGGAAGCGGTGCAGTTACTTCTACTATAAGTGGTGGTACTGATAAAGAAATTATTTTTAATTACAAAAGTATTAAATCATCAAAAGTTTTCCTTACTGACAGTATTTTGAAGTCAAATCAGGCAGAGTTCCCAGAATTTTATGCGTTGAATGATGCTGCGGGTATTCACTTCGTTCATGGTGGACGCGCTAATTTGGGTTGGACTGATGGTCATGTAGAAACGATGGATCCCAAAGCTGTCAAAGCTGAAATTGATGGTAAAATGCCTTCACTTCGTGGCTGGATTGATGGTGGAATGAAAGAACAGGCTAATTGGTAAGATTATTGGATATCAGAGTGGAAAATTTTCTGCTCTGATATTATGTAGTATAAAAGTAAAAAAACAAAGAAAAAAGTGAAAATGAAAAAATTTAGTTTCACACTCATCGAGTTGTTGGTAGTTATCGCTATCATCGCAATTTTGGCAGGAATGCTCTTGCCCGCACTTAACAAAGCACGCGAAAAAGCTCGCGCAATTTCGTGTACAAATCAGATGAAGCAACTCATGACATCATGGGCTATGTACAGCGATGAAGCAAACGGTTCACCATTGATTTGGCTTGCAAGTAGTGACAGACCATGGTCTTATGTTCTCCACAAGGCAGGTTACTTGGATAACTTCAAGACTATCAGTTGTCCTTCTGCTCGTCAACCAGCTGGCAAAATTGAACTTCCTATCCCTGCAGCAGGTGACGGCGATTTGCTCGATTCTTACGGTATGGTCAGAGGTGCTGTTGTATGGAATCCCTACTTCGGCGCAGGTACCATGGTAAGTGCAACAAGTGACTACAATAACGTTACTTTCCACTTCAAGAACTTGAAAGACAGCAAAATTATTATGACTGATACCATGTTGGTTGTTAGTGGTGTTAATCGCCAGTTCTGTGAATACAATGCAGCAAGCAATTCAGGTATGAACTTCCTTCACGGCGGTCGTGCTAATGTTGCTTGGACTGACGGTCATGTTGAAGCAATGGATCCTAAAGCGGCTGCTGAAGAATACAAAGATAAAGGTGTTACTGTTTACGGTACCAAAAACGATGGTACTTTCAAAACCCTCAGCACTCTTTAATAAAAGTTAAAATTATGCTTGATGTGGAGCGAGTCCTCTCGCTCCACTATATTATTAACTTCGTTAGGCGAGGGGAAATATCAAAACAGCGTGGTTTTTTTAGACATTCTGAAATGTTGCGGGACTTCTGAAAATTCTATGAATAAAAATATTTTTCACAATAAACAATAAAACAAGGAGAAAAAAATGAAAGTAAATAAGATTTTATCTTTGAGTGCCAAGTATTCATTGGTCGGAGCGATCGCTTTTTTTTGCTCAACTAATTTGTATGGCAAATCAGCAGCAGAGCAAGCAAGATTGGAGAAACTTAATTCGCGTGAACGCGCCGTAATTTGGAATAATGACGGTTGCGAACTTGACGCAAATAGATTTGTGCCAGATAAAAGAACTCCTGAATTTTTTAATACTCTCCGTAATGCCGGGGTAATAGGTAAAAATGTCGATGTAATTTCTTTTTGTACCCTTACCAGCGGTTTCGGTTTAACTACCACCCGTTCCAATGTCGCTGAATCCGGTTATCGCTTAAAAGGTTTCGGCGAAGGCATGAAGGTTTTGAATGAGAAATTCAATACTGACGTCCTCGAAACTACTATCAAATTTGCTCACGACAACAACTTGGAGTGCTTTTGGTCTTTCCGTATTAATGACTGTCACGATGCTCACGGCACTGGAGAATCACCGCTTTTCCCTGAATTTAAGAAGAAAAGCCCTCATTTGCTTATGGGGACTCCCTCTAAACGCCCGCCCTATGCTTACTGGTCAGCGGTGGACTTCGGTCAGAAAGAAGTCCGCGATTTCATGTTCGAAATGTTCAAAGAAATTATTGATAACTATGAAATCGACGGTATTGATATTGACTTCTGCCGTCACTGGGCAATTTTTAAGTCACACGGCTGGGGAAATTTGCCCTCGCAACAAGAGATGAACGACTTCACCGAACTTATGCGCCGTATCCGCAACTATGCAGATGAAGTCGGTATGAAACGCAACCGTCCGATTTTGATGATGATTCGTATTTTGGACTCCAAAGAAGCTTGCCGTGGCATGGGCCTGGATATCGACCGCTGGTGCCGTGAAGGTTTGGTTGATATTATTGCCGGCGGCAGCGAAATCCGCTTCAACCACCCGACTTATATGGCGCAATGGGGTAAAAAATATCCTAATGTCAAATTTTATATCACTGCAACTGATGCACAAGTAACAGGACAGCATATATTACTTCGTCGTAATTTGAGTAAGCTTGCTTATCGTTCACAGGCAAATGCCGCTTGGAAAGCAGGTTTGAATGGAGTTTACTCATTCAATGAGTATTATCCGACCTTGCCGCATGCGGATTATTTGACAGAAATGTCAGACAAGGAAGCTTTGAAAGGTTTGAACAAGTGCTATTACTTCAGCCACAGTTACTGGCCGGCAGGCCGTTGGGGTAAAAACTGGGATAAATACTACGGTATGCCCGATTTGACTCCTGCTTCTCCATCGACTATTTCTATGCATGGAAAAACTCTTGAACTTTTCATGGGAGATGAAAATCCCGGTGCTAAATATATCTTGCTTATGGATGCTAAAGGTACTATCAAACCGTCAACAATGACGGCGTCCTTTAATGGTGTTGACTTGGGCAAAGGTAAGGATTTTCATGGTCTTATAAGTTTCGATGTTCCAGAATCTGCAGTTAAGTCAGGAATGAATAGAGCGCATGTCGGCGTGAAAGCAGATGCAACTCCTGAACTCCTTTTTGATGGAAAAAGTCTCCTGGTTTTCGGTGCAAATCAGGGAGCATGGCGTCGCCTTTATGCTGGTGAGGGATTTTTCACCGGCAAGTCAGAGCGAATTGTTGACGGAGCAATGGTCATTGAAGACGTAACTGACACTCATTTTAATAACTTGGCTCAACCGTTGGAAGTCGGAGTTAATGATCGTGCTGAACTCTCTTTTGAAGCAAAAGTGCTTCCCAATAGTGCTGACGGTACTGCAGTTGTCCGTGTTGCAAATTACAAATTCACCGAAACAGTTGAATTCCGTACCAATGGCATCGCTTTGAAAAATGCAAATAAATTTTTCAAATTTGATACAACAAAAAAATTCAATAAGTATGTTGTCGAGCTTAACAAAAATCAGATCAGCGTTTCAGTGAATGGTGTCAAACAACTTACTGCTCAATTAACTGCTCCGTACAGTGTTGATGAAGAGGTTGTCATGGGCAACTCAAATGAACCTTTGAGCTGGTTGAATAGAAACAGTATCATCGTCGGTTCACTCTCAAATAAGGGTAAGGGCGGTGCTGCTTACAAAAATATGTGGCTCAAAAATTATGCAGGTTCAGGTAGAATTTTTGACGGTGCTCTTATGGTTATTCATGATCCGAATGCAGGGGACTTGTCACCGTATTTTACCGATCCTTTGATTGATGTTATTAAGGATAAAGAAGTCGATGAAACTTATACCCTCACTACTGATAATTACAAAACTGAATGGATCCTCTCAATTGTAAATAATACTAATTTGGTAGCCCAAGACGGTAAATTTACTATGAAAAATCAAAAAGCAGGCCCTGTAATTAAACATGCTTTGCCGACAGAATTTGACTATGCGGAAATCAGTTTTAAATATAAAACATTAGATAAAAATACCCAAAAAGGTCAGTTACAGGTTGCAAGTTGGATTAAATATAATCAGAAAGATGATATTTATGGCCTCTATGCTTATCGCTTGGGTGATGGATTTTTCACTTTCGGCGACAATGAACAGAAAAAATTCCCGGTTGCCGCTGATGGCATAACTGATGTAAAAATCATCATCGATACCAGAACAAATACTTCAGATATTTATATTAATGGTGTCCAAGAGCCGATTCAGCGTGATGCTGCATTGAATTTGAGAATGGGTACTAATACTGTGAATATTGGCGACGGTACAGTTGCAGTCGAAGGTGAAATTGAACTTTTTGATGTTCAGGTGAAACTCTACGGCGTAAAGAATCTTCTCTCAAAAATTGAGGGAGAACCGAAAAATACTGTTACTCTCAATGCTCAAAATTACAAAACTTGGAAACGCCTTTCTTTCAATAACACAAACTTGCAGGTACAAAATGGCAATGTGCTTATGGATAGCACCAAAGTAGGCCCGATTTTGCAGAAAGAAATTAATGGAGCTGCGAAAAAAGTTGTTGCCGAAGTAGCTTACAAGGTTTTGCCGTCAGAGGCGCAAAAAGCTGAATTTCAATATTATGTAACTTTGGATGACCTGGCTGATGCAAACAAGTCAAATATGTATTGCTTCCGTTTGGGCGATGATCATTTGCGTTTCGCGGATGACAAAAGCGTAGCGATTTCCCCCAATGCCGATGGTATTATCAAGGTTAAATTTGTGATTGATAATGAGGCAAAAATTTGTGAATTATACTTGAATGATTCCACAAGTCCGCTTCTTTCTCATGCTCCGTTGAGTTTGAAAAAAGGTGAGGCAAAAGTGGTTTTGGGCGACGGTTCTGTTGCCGTTGACGGTAAATGCGAAATTATTTCTGCCGAAGTTAAAGAGTATTAATTTACAATAAATAAAAAAGGATATTTTATGACAAAGTTTAAAAAAGGAGTGGTGGTCGTCCCCGATGACTTCAAGGGGGTTGACTGGGTGGAAAAAGTTAAAAGTGCAGGTTTGAATACTCTCGGTATGCACTCAGGAGGCGGTGCGGCTCATGATATTTATGCAAATCTTTTTGAGTATGGCGAACAGCCTTTTCGTGATAGAGTAAAAGCGGCAGGCTTGGACTTGGAGTATGAACTCCACGCTTCACAAAATTTGCTTCCCGATGAACTTTTTGAAACTCACCCGGAATACTTCATGCTCACTTTGCGTTCCAGATTGCGCGTTAAAGGCAAAAACTGGTGTGCGACTAACCCCGATGCATTGAAAGTTATAGCAGAAAACGGTGCGGAAATTATTCGCCGTTTGCCTTCAACTACTGATAATTATTTTATTTGGAGCTGCGATACTGCCGGCGGCTGCTGGTGTAATTGCCGTGAGTGCGACAAGTATTCAATTCCCGACCAGAGTTTGATGTCATTTAATGCTATTGCTCGCCGTGCCAAAGAAGATAATCCGAATGCGAAAGTTTGCTACTTGGCTTATTATGAAACCATGGCAACTCCGACTTTGGTCAAGCCCGAAGACAATGTTATTTGCGAATTTGCGCCGTATCACCGCAGTTTTGAATTTCCGATTCATGATTCAAGAAGTGCGATAAATCGCAAATATATTAAACACCTTTTTGACCTTTTGGAACTTTTCGGCCCGGAAAAAATGCACATTCTTGAATACTGGCTTGACGGTTCACTTTATGGTCAGCCGGGTGATTTGCATAAATCTCCGTGGGATAAGAAAATTGCCGAGGAAGATATTAAATTCTACACCTCACTCGGTATTAAAAATATTACCACTTTTGCAGTTCGTATGGACGGTGCTTATTTTGAAAAGCATACCGACCGTGAATTTCAGGAGTATGCTGAAATTATGTCTAAATATTAATTGTTAGAGCCGAATAGGGGAAATCTTAAATTAGATTTCCCCTTTTTTATTGATATTCTATTTGTATTCCCGAATTAATAATTAATTGTAAAAACAGTTTAAATTTTTACAAAAAAACTTGACAAATGTCAACGAAGACATATATTATAGATGTATACAAATAATAAAGTTAAAAACCTAAAAGGAAGATAAAGTATGAAAAGAGTATTTGATTTATTACGGCAGAGCCCTGAAAGTATTTCTGCGGGAAAAATTGCTCCGCATGCAATAATAGACCATTATTTTTCGGAAGGTGATAAGGCACTGAAAAGCACAAAAGAGTGGAATTTATCTCTCAACGGGGTGTGGGATTTTAATATTTACAATAATCCTGCCGAAGTGGATTTAAATGCTGAATTTAAGTCAAAAATTACAGTGCCCGGCTGTTGGGATATGCAAGGATTTTTCGCTCCGATTTATACCAATATACCAATGCCTTTTATTGAATTTCCGCCGAATATCCCAATGGAGAAAAATCCGACCGGAGTGTATCGGACTAAATTTACTCTGCCTGAAAACTGGGGCGATAAAAAAGTTATTATTCATTTTGACGGGGTTGAAAATTTCTTTACTCCGATGATTAATGGGCATTTGCTCGGGTTTGTTAAAGATTCTCGTGCTGCTTCTGAATTTGATATTACCGATTTTCTGCAAGTTGGCGAAAATGAACTCAAAGTTGTAGTTTCTCAATTCTCTGACGGTTCGTTTATGGAAGACCAAGATCAGTGGTGGCATGCGGGGATTGTCAGAAGTGTCTATTTGCAGGCTATGCCGAAAAATCATATTTTTGATGTCTTTGCCACTGCGACTCTGGATAAAGAATTGAAAAACGGCGAATTAATTCTGGAGCTTACTGCTTCGCTTAAAGCAGAGGGCGATTTCTGTAATAACTTTAAAAATGGTATGCTGGCAGCAAAACCTGGAAATATTTACGATAATTGGAATTTTGAAGCAGAACTTTTTGACGAAGGGGAGAAAATTTGGTCTTATGAGTGTCCGCTTGGAGAATCGTTTGATTTTAAAGGGATTTATCCTTTGCGAGATCCACAGAGAATTTTTTCTAAATTTAAGGCGAATGTCGGAAAAGTTATCCCTTGGAATAGTGAAAATCCCAAACGCTATAATTTGCTTATAAAACTTAAAAATCCGTCAGCTCAAATAATCGACTCAACTGCAATTAAAATTGGATTCCGTCGGGTGGAAACTAAAAATAGACAGTTGCTGATTAATGGCAAGGCGGTTTTAATTAATGGTATGAATCGCCATGAACATCACCCGAGCAAAGGAAGAACTCTTTCCCGAGAAGATATGTTGCAGGATATTAAATTGATGAAGCAATTTAATGTAAATGCAGTTCGTACCAGTCACTATCCGAATACGCCTGAATTTTATGACCTTTGTGATGAGTATGGACTTTATGTTTTTGATGAAGCGAATATTGAATGTCATGCGTATTTCCATGATATTTGCCGTAATCCATTGTTCGCAGGAGCATTTCTTTCGCGGGCAATTGATTTGGTAGCCAGAGATAAAAATCACCCGTCAATCATCGTTTGGTCGTTAGGAAATGAGGCTGGATTTGGGGGTAATCATGTGGCGTCGTTTCAGTGGATAAAGTTTTTTGACCCGTATCGAGTGGCAATGTGTGAGCGAGCGATGACAGAAGATTGGATAAATCCGTGGAGTCCTAATTTTAATCGCAACAATACGGATATAATTGCTCCGATGTATCCGAGTCCCCAATCGCTTTATAATTGGTCAAATTATGCTTCGGATGATGACAGACCCTTAATTGTTTGTGAATATTCTCACGCGATGGGTAATAGCAACGGAGGATTGAAAGAATATTATGAAGTTTTCCGCAATTGTTATGGGGTTCAGGGTGGTTTCATCTGGGAATGGTGTGATCATGGTATTGCAAAAATTGACGCAAACGGCAAGAAATTTTTTGCATACGGCGGAGATTTCGGAGAAGAGGTACATGATTATAATTTTGTAATGGATGGCATTGTCAGTGCTGACAGAGTGCCGCATCCTGGGTTATATGAATTTAAAAAGTTGGCGCAAAGTGTGAAAATCACTCTTGCTGATGCGGCAACTCAAGCAATTATGATTGAGAATTTGCGTGATTTTACCACGCTGGATGATTGCATTTTGAAGTGGCAGTTGTCTGTAAATGGAGAAGTTGCAAGTTCCGGAACAAGTTCTCTTGATGGGATTCAACCGTCAAGATTTTTGTGGGATCCGGCACAGGAAAGATGTGAGCGATCTTTATTCTCTATTGATTTGAAAAATAAGAAATTGATCAGATTAAATGGTAAGTTACCGGCAAATATTGCTTATGGAAGTATCGTGACATTAGATGTGCAAGTCGTCTTGAAAGAGGATAATTTATGGGCAGAAAAAGGCCATGAGGTTGCTGTTGAACAATTTATTCTTCCGATTGTCGGCAATATGAATTCTCCTGTTTCGCAATATGAAAATTGCCCCGAAAATTTATATTCTGCAATGTGCGAAGGAAAAATGAATATTTACCGCCCGACTCTTGATAATGACGGAATTAAACGACAAATTAAAACAACTCCGGAAAATTATATAAAGTGTGCTGGATTATGGAGGAAACAAGGCTTTGATAAATTGCAGTTAATTAAAGTTATTGAACATTCTGAAAATACCAAAGAGTTTATTTATCAAATTGGTAACGGCAAAAAATTTACCCATTTGCAGAAAATCAGTTCGACTGCTGTCGAAAATCAGTTTAAAGTTGAAAATCATTTCCATATTCCGGAAGGAGTAGAGGATTTGCCGAGATTGGGACTTTTGTTGGAACTGCCGAAGGATTTTTGCTCTGCAAAATATTTCGGGCTTGGACCATTCGAAAATTATCGAGATAGAAATTCTGCTGCACGCCTGGGAAATTATGAACTTTTTGCCGATGCATTACCGCCATATACCATGCCGCAAGATTACGGCAATAGATCACAAGTATATAATCTTTTAGTCCACAATGGTAAAATCGGACTTGAATTTATTCCGACTCTGCCGATGGAATTTTCGCTTAAAGACTGCTCTATTGAAGAGTTGCAGGATAAAGAACATTTCTATGAAGTTAAAAAAGCAGATTGTGTTTATCTGACTTTGGACTTATTTTATCGTGGAGTAGGTACTGGTTCATGCGGACCGATACCTTTTAAAGAATACCGTGATTTAGGCGAGGGTGAATACGATTTTAATTTCCGCTTCGGCGTTAAGTCATTGTAATTTTGACGGAAAAAGCAAATTAGAATTTCCATTTTTTGCGGAATTCTCTCGGCGACATTTTGTAGTGTTTTAGAAACAATCGATTGAAGTTTGAGAGATTGCTGAAATTGGATCTTTCCGCAATATCCCAGATTTGCAAATTCGTATGAAGCAATAGGTTTTTTGCCCGAGAAAGTTTAAGTTCAATCAGGTAATCTATAAATTTTTTACGGGCAGTTCTGTGGAAATAACTGCTGAATGCTTCAGGAGTCATGTTGGCGACTTTTGCCATTGCCGCAAGCGTAATTTGGCGGTTGCTATCCATGTATCTGTGGATAGTTTTTATAACGGTATTAATGCGTTCGTCTTGATTGATTTCTGACGGAATACCGTTTTCATTGTCGATAATTTCGTAACGGCTTTTGCTTAATTTGTCGAGCAATCGCCAAAAAGCGGTCAAGCGGTCAATTTTTTCACTATTGAGGACTTCGGCGATAGCGTCTTCTTTTATCCCATAGAAGATGATTCCGCTTTTTGCCTCTGCAATCAGCTGGCAGATGTCGTCAAATTCCGGAAGATTATTCAAGAGGTGTTTCTCCTGGAACTGAATAACCATAATTCGGCACCAGTCGTTACTGTCGGCATCATTGATGTCGGTATGATAGTAGTGAGGTACGTTATTTTTGATAAGCACCAAGTCGCCCGGCTCGAAATTATTGATATTATTTCCGATATAACGGCAGCCGAAACCTGCTTGCACATATGTCAATTCAAACTCCGGGTGCAAGTGAAAAATACAATCTGCAACCGGGCCGATAACATGCTCTACGGCAAGAGATTCATCAGGTTCGGGTAATACTTTTTCTATATAGCATTTCATAATTATTAATAAAGTATCATAATTTCGTAAAAAATCAAGAGTTTTTTCTTATTTTTATGCTATTTTATATTAAGATATATACTTTTTAAACCAAAAACAACAAAAGAAAGGTCAAAAAAAATGGCACTTGTAAGTTTGAAAGAAATTTTACAGGACGCTCGTGCGGCAAAATATGCTGTTCCGATGTTCGACGTCGCAAATCCTCAAATGATCCGTATGGCGGTGGAGGTTGCGGAGGAATTAAACTCTCCGGTTATCCTCGCTGCTATCGAACCCGACTTGCCGGGCAATAAACTTAACTACTGGGCAAATGCGGCAAACTATGCGGCAATTAATGCAAAAGTGCCGGTGGCTTATATGCTTGACCATGCAACAAACTTCGCAATCTGCAAACGCTGTGCAGAAGCAGGTTTTACCGGTGTAATGCTTGACGCAAGCAGCAAAGATTTTGACGAAAACATCCGCTTGACTCGTGAAGTTGCAGATTTAATGCACAAGTACGGCGTAAGCGTTGAGGCTGAATTGGGCCATGTAGGCGACGCACAGGCAGGTCAAGGCGAAGGTGCCGCTCTCGGAAATAAGGCTGATGACCACAATGTCTATACAGACCCTGCTTCAGTTGAAGAATTTATTGAAAGAGCCAAGTGCGATGCTTTGGCTGTTTCTATCGGTACTGCTCATGGTATTTACAAGACTGCCCCGACATTGCAGATTGAACTTTTGGCAGAGATCAACAAGGTTTCAAAAGTTCCTTTGGTTCTCCATGGCGGTTCAGGTACTCCCGAAGATCAAATAAAAGCTGCTATCGCTAACGGTATCAGTAAAGTCAATATCTGTGCCGAAATGATGTATGCTTGGCATAAAACTTGGCTTGATGTATTGCAAGCTGCTCCGAACTTGGGCTTCCTCGAATGTGTCGCACAGGTTGAACCGGAAAAAGCTATGATGGATGTAATGCGTAAAAAGATTCGTCTTTTCGGATCAAATCGTGACTAATTTTTTAATAAGAATAAGGAGTGAAAAATGAGAAATTACAGTAAAATTTCAAAAGATTGGTGGGATTATACCACTTTGGACAAAGATATTTTGGATGCAGCTGCCAGAATTACTATTAATGACTTGAAAAAATTGGAACGCCCCGGTTTCAAAATTAATATTTTCAATACCTTGCAGGAGTTTTATTGTGCAGAGGCTTTGGAATATATCCATGCCTGGAAGCAGGCTACTCCCGATAATCCGGCAGGTATCTGCGGTCCGATCGGTCCTACTGAGCAGTTGCCGATTGTCGCACAGATGGTCAATGAATTTGAGCTCAATTTGAAAAATGCTCACTTCTGGGGTATGGATGAATGGGTAGTTGACGGCAAAGCTGTCGATATTAATTTCCCGCTCGGTTTTGCGAAAGCTGACTGGGACTTGTGCTTTTCAAGAATCCGCAAGGACTTGATGATGCCCGCAGAGAACCTCCACTTCCCGACCGAAAATCCCGAAGAATACATCAAGTCATACAGTCAGGCTCGCTGCGTAATCATGCAGGGTGGACAGGGTGAAACTAAACACTGGGCTTTCAATGATCCGGTTCGTCGTGAAGGCAAATATGCTGATAATCCGCCGAGTTCTGCTGAATACAGACAACTCTCAACCCGCATGGTTGAACTTCATCCGATTACTCTTATCCAGAATGCCCGTACTTCCGGCGGCGGTACAGTTCAGAATGTTCCGTCAAGTGCCGTAACTGTCGGTCCCGTTCAAACTTGGCAGGCTGAAAGAGTTTCAATTTGGCATCCCGGTCACCACGACAATCCTTTTGGTCAGCGTTTGAGTACCTATATGATTGCCAATAAGATTGTTGATAGCAGTGTGCCGATGTCGCTTTTGGCAGAGCATGACGATGTTGTCTTTAACTTCTATGTAAATGGATTCGGAGTTTGTGATGTCGAAATGCACTAAAAAAACTGCAATAGCGATTGGTTGCCATCCAGATGATATTGAATTTATGATGGCAGGAACTTTGATTAAACTCAAAGAAGCCGGTTACGAAATTCATTATATGAATGTGGCAAACGGTTCGCTTGGAACTTGCAAGCACGATTACGAAACAATCGTAAAAATGCGTAGAGCTGAAGCAATGAAAGCCGCTGCGATGATCGGAGCAATTTATCATGAAAGCATTTGTGATGATATTGAAGTATTTTATAACTACGAAAATGTCTGCAAAGTTACCGAGGTTATTCGTGAAGTCAATCCCGATATTGTTTTGACACATGGTAATTATGACTATATGGAAGACCACATCAATACTGGAAGAATTGCGGTTTCTGCCGCTTTCTGCCGTGGGATGACCAATTTGAAGTGCAAGCAGACTTATCCTGCGACTTTGAAAGAAGTTGCAGTTTATCACTCAATGCCTCACAGTTTTACTGACCAATTGAATCGTCCGGTTGTTGCAGACTTCTATATCGATGTAACCTCGACAATTCCGACTAAGCGTGATATGCTTGCTTGCCATGAAAGTCAAAAAGTTTGGCTCGATGAGAGCCAGGGCTCTGATGCTTACTTGGATGATATGCAGGAAAAATGTCGCAAAATGGGTGCGTTGTCAGGTAAATTTGAATACGCAGAGGGTTGGATTCAACACAATCCTTTGGGCTTTGGTTCACCTGAATTTAAACCTTTGCAGGAGTTGCTGAAGTAATTAAGAGAAAGGATTTTTTCTTATGAGAAAAGGAATTATCGGTGCAGGAAACTGGATCGTAGATACCATCAAAACTATCGACCGCTTCCCGGCGGTCGGTGAGTTGTGTAATATTTTAAAACAGGAAGATGCCGGTGGCGGTGGCCCTTGTAATGTCTTATTTGACCTTGCCGCTATGGATGTAGATATTCCACTCTATGCAATGGGCAGAATTGGCGTTGATGGGAATGGTGATTATCTCTATAATGAGATTATTAAACGCAACATCAATGCGGATTTTATTATCCGAGATACAGCTAAACCTACTTCATATACTGATGTTATGAGTGGCAATGGTAAGAGAACATTTTTTTCAAGTCGTGGAGCAAATTCAAATTTGGATTATCCGGATTTTATTAATCTTGATTTGAATGCTAAAATTTTCTATCTTGGTTATCTCTTGCTTTTAGATAAACTCGATGCTGCTGACTCTGAATATGGTACCGTCGGTGCCAAAGTTCTGAAACTCATGCAGGAAAAGGGTTACAAGACTCTCGTCGACTTTGTTTCAGAAGCTCCAGATAAATTCCGCAAAGTTGTTAAAGCCGCTTTGCCATATATTGATTATTTGGTGATTAATGAAATTGAGGCTGGTAATACTTTTGAAGAGAAAATTCGCCTTGATGATGATTCATTGGACTTCGAAGCAATGGAAAGAGTTGCAAAGAAATTTTATGCTGCTGGAGTTAAAGACTTGGTTGTCTTCCATTATCCAGAGGGTGCATTCGTGATGACCAAAGATGGAAAATCTCAAACCTTTGAATCTTGTAAAATTGACAAAAAAGATATCGTCGGTACCAACGGGGCAGGGGATGCTTTCTGTGCCGGAATTCTCTACGGCCTTCATGAGGAATTACCAATCGAACAAACAATCGCAATCGCGAATTGGAGTGCTTTGTGTAACCTCTCAAGCCCGTCAGCTTCCGGCGGCGCCAGACCTCTAAAACTTATGAAATAAATTGCAGGGACTAACGCCGTCCCTGCACCCTGCGCAAGGGCATTAGCCCTTGACCATAAGAGATGCGAAAATTTAAAATTTTCGCATCTCAAAATTTTTATCCATATTCATGGACGAAGACGCAAACTTTGTTTGTTTTGGCTCGCTCCGCTTCGCCTAAATCAAAAAATTTTCACCTCTCGACACCTACTTTCAAAAAATGAGTTTGATATTTCATACTCCCGGAACTCTCAGGCTTCTCAGGCATATCGGCATAACTCTCTCGTCGTCATTCAGAGCGAGATGGAAGTCTTGCGAAGAATTCAGCATAAGAACCGTTTATTTCGCATCTAGTCGCACATAAAGTGCGACACTGCTATAATTATGAATTTTCTAACTCCGTTAGTTTTTTTGCTTTTATGCGGCACTTATTTGCGATTTTTTACGGTGAGTTTTAAAAAAAAATAGGAAAAAAATTATTTTTAGGTCTTGACATTTCAAAAAGTTGAGCTATAATATATGTATAAGTTTTCCTATTCGTATTAGGTAAATTAGAAAAATAAAAGAAAAAGGACTAAAATAATGCGTTGCGATTTGAAAGAAGAGTATTTTTGCAAAGATATGCCGAAAGGTTTTTTTGACCTGCTTCCTACCGGTTCGGTGCGCCAAAAAAGAATTCCGTCTGACACTAAACATAATGCAATTTGGGATTTTATGCTTTGCAGAAATCAAAAAGACGCATATATTGCCCTCTGTGGAGAACTTTCCCAGCCTCTGTCGGTAAGGTTATATCACTATGATACTGTAAGTGGAGATATTGATTTTGTCTTTGATGCAGGTAAAGAGTTTTTCGTTAGTGAGCGTGAAATTCCGCCGAGCAAAATTCATACTTCCTTGACCGAACTCCCTGACGGCAGAATTTTGATGACTACTCACACTACTGCCAGATCACCGAAACATCCGTACTGGCTTTTTGACTCAATGTATGAGCATATTCATGAGGGATTCCAGGGTTCACATCTATTAATATATAATCCTGCTGATAAATCTTTGAAAAATTTAGGAATTCCGGTTAAACACGATTCAATCTACGGCGGCTGCTATGATGCCAAGAATAATGCTTTTTTCTGTACAACTTTCCTCAAAGGAAATCTCTACCGAATTGACTTGAACAACATGTCTGTCCTGAATATGGGACAAATTACTGAAATGGGCTCTTACGGAGTTTTCTCTGATAGTAAGGGCGGAATTTATACTTCAAGCCGAAGCGGACATATTTTCAGAATTGACTGCGATACTTTGGAGATAAAAGACCTCGGAGTTGCCGCATCAGAACCGGAAGAACTCTATAGATGGAGTCACCACAGAGTTATAGCGCATTGGGAGATCGACAAAGACGGAAAATGCTATTTTACCATGCATTTCAGCAATAAACTTTTTGTTATTGATCCCGATAAATTGACTTTGGAACTTGCAGTTTCGCTTGCTCCCAATGATGAATGGATGTCTGCGCCTCCGCATTTGCAGAAAGGTCACGCTTTTGACTCCAAAGGAGTGCTTTGGTTTTTGGAAAATCGTGAGAGTGCCAATTCTTATCCGGGCGGTATTATGCACTTATTCCGCTATGACTTCCGTAATGGCGGTGAAATTGAGTGCATGGGGGTTATCGGAGATACTGAAATGACTATCGGAACTGCTTGTCATGTGGCAATTGACGATAATGATATTCTCTATGTTCCAAGCGGTAATCACGGCGAAGATATGTCTTGGATGATGGCTTTGGATTTGAAGAAAATTTATGCTGACCGCAATGAAAAACGCTTGCAAAGTCGTGATCCGTGGAACTATTGTAGTTTTGTTGACGGCAAAGAATTTTATCCCGGCGAAGATTTTGAAAAGGATTCTGCCAGATATTTTAAATTCCGTCAATATATGATAGAGGACGGCAACTGGCGAAATGATTATGCGCAAAGCCGTGTAGAATTTCTGGATTGTCAAGCATTTAAGGTATGGGAAAAACTCGATTGGAATATCGACCATACTATTACCGATATTAAGTTTGACGGCGATGTTGTTTATGCAAAAGCAGGAAATTCGATTTTTAAATGTGAACAGGATAAATTTGATTTTACTGCTGATGAAGTTGTGTTTGAAGAGAAAAACTTGCCGACTTTCGCAGAAAATATTAACTTTCCATATAGGGCAGGGCGAAAATTCCTCTCAACTCCGAGTGCGGCAGGGAAAATGGCTGACGGCCGTTACTTTGTCGGCAGCAAAGACGGTGTATTTTCGCTGTATGATGAGAAGACAGGAAGCGTTTTTGCATTAGGTGCTGTCGGGGCAGAGGGTGAAGTTCAGGATATTGCGGTATCTGCTGACGGACAAGTTGCCTATGCGGTAATGGGTGATCCCGATGATTTGGGGCATTTGGTTGCTTATGATAATTTGAGGGGCTTGCGTGATTTGGGCAGGGTTTGCAAAGAAATTCCGCTCATAATTATTACCTCAAATACTGAGTTGAGTTGTCTTGCGGTAAAT
>JAZRSP010000504.1:0-1368 GCA_045651565.1 Victivallaceae bacterium
GGCAAAATTTCCCAGGGAGTACCGGCAAAAATTTCCGGACTTACACCGCCTTGGGCTTGCTGAATGGAAAACTCTAAAATCGCCTGCATTTGATTCATTAAATCATCAACTACCTCTTCTTCCATTTGAGAAGCAAGCAAATCAAGCATTCTCTGTGCATAATCTTCCAGAGCTACAGTTTCACCCATCGATTGATAAACATCGACACAATAATCAACCGTTGTTAAATCATTCGATACCAAAGTAAAAATAAACCATTGAATAGTCAAGTCCATAATTTTTCTCTTTCTTTGCCGATTTTTTCATATTTTTAAGGTATAATAAATAGTATAGCATAGGTTTATCCAAAAAGCAAATAATTAAAATAATATTTTTCAAAATTTTATATCTGAATAAAAGTGAACCTTATTCAAACTCCCACCCGATACCCAATTCGACACCGCCAGTAATCGCCAAGGCTTGTCATGTCCGACAAAAAAGGTAATTTTTTTTCATTTAAGATTTGAAAAAAAGAAAAATCATGGTACATTATTTATGATATAATTTTATTATCTTTAACAATTATTATATAAAGGAAACAAAAAAAATGAAAGTAGTTGTCGCTTATTCTGGTGGTTTGGATACCTCCGTAATCGTCAAATGGGTCAAAGAAACCTACAATGCAGAAGTTATCTGCTACTGTGCAGACGTCGGTCAGCAGGAAGAATTGGCAGGCTTGGAAGAAAAAGCCATCGCAACCGGTGCAAGCAAATGTATTATTGATGACCTCAATGAAGAATTTGCTCGTGACTTTATTTTCCCGATGTTGCAGGGTGAAGCAATTTACGAAGCTAATTACCTTTTGGGAACCTCTATTGCTCGTCCTTTGATCGCTAAACGCTTGGTCGAAGTTGCTAAAGCAGAAGGCGCTGATGCTATCTGCCACGGTGCTACCGGCAAAGGTAATGACCAGATCCGTTTCGAACTTAATGCAAATGCTATCGACCCGTCAATCAAAGTTATCGCTGCTTGGCGTGACCCCAACTGGAAATTCACCGGCCGTTTGGACATGATGGAATATGCAAAAGCAAACAATATCCCCGTAAGCGTTTCTGCTAAAAAACCTTACAGTATGGATAGAAACTTGCTCCACATCTCTTTTGAGGGCGGGATTTTGGAAGATCCGTGGAATGAACTTCCCGAAGATATCAGCGTTATGACCGAACCATTGAGCAAAGCAGCTGATGCTCCCGAAGATGTAATTATTACTTTCGAAAAAGGTATCCCGGTTGCTGTTAACGGAGAAAAACTCTCTCCTGCAAACTTGATGCGCAAACTCAATGATATGGGCAAAAAACACGCTGTCGGCCGTGTTGACATCGTTGAAAA
>JAZRSP010000505.1:0-3280 GCA_045651565.1 Victivallaceae bacterium
ATGTAATAGTAATCGGCAGTATGGAAGAAAACTTTTACTGTGTACGGAGAGGTCGGGAAATTTTTCTTTAAAAGTTCCGCAACCACCAATACATTGTCGAATTTTTTTGCCGAATAATAGCAGTGAGTTGCCCGATAAAGTGCTTTATCGGCATCTTTGGCTTGCGGGAATTTCTTTGCATAATTGACAAACTGTTCTGCTGCCAAAGTATACTCTAATGCGGCGAAATAAATTTCTCCGAGCCGCAAAATTGCCGAATCGGTATATGGAGAGTCATCTATTTTCAAATCAATTAATTCTTTGTAGATGGCAATAGCCTTATCTTTTTGGTCGGTTGCTTCCAGAAGAGCAGCCTTAAAAAATTTAACAATATTCTGTTCTTTTGAGCTGACAGTTTTGTTGGAAGCAATATATTGCTCCATATCGGCAACACTTTTTGCCAATAAATTGTAATCTTTCAGGATATGACCGCATTGAATAAGAGTAAGCAGAGCATTTTTGTAATGAATTGTAGGCGGATCAATTTCCAGGAGGTAAGTTAGAGCATTTTTGTAATCTTCTTTGCCAAAATAATAGTTGCCCAAAATCATATTCACTCTGGCGGCGTCTTCTTTGGAGCTGCTGTTTTTCAAAATAAATTCATACAAAGGCAAAAAGTTTTGGCTATCATCATTTTTGCGGTACATTTCTGCTGCCAATTCAGCGGCAAGCAAGCGGTAATCCATAGCAATTGTTTCATTTTTTACAATGCCCAAGTAGGTTGCCAAAGCCTTGTCGTTATCGCCGATTGCCAAATACAACTCTGCCTTGTTTCCTAAATATACGGCATAATTTCCGTCATTCGGGTATAATTCACAAAATTTGTCGATATTTTCAATGGCTGATTGATAAAGTTTGTTGTCCATTTCAAACTTTATCAAGCGATTGAGGGCGTTAAAATATTCTGCACTTTGGGCATTTCCGGCAGAAGCAATGGCAAATTGCAGAACTTTGTGCAATTCGTCAATTTTTGTCTTATCTTTCGTCAAATATTCTGCCATTTTAAGGTCAGAATTGTGAATAATTGAATTTTGACGGAAAATTGACGGACGATTTTTGAAGTATTCTTCCGTCATATTTTTGTATGAAATAAGTAAAAAGTTCAGGTCTTCGACGGTATCTTTCAAGGGATTGTTTTCAATGGCAGAGAGCATTTTAAGTTCTTCTGCCGCCTTGTCAAACTCTCCGGAATAAATCAGAAGTTTGCAGTATTCGACATTCAAATTGTATCTATCACGGATCAATTTTTTGTCAAGCAAATTCCATTCAAAGTCTTTGAGAAGCAGCAAAGCACTTTGGTAGTCTTTGCTTTTAACGAGCAGCGGCACTGTAAATTTAACCGTAATCAGACGATTTGCCTGTGACAATTGCGGATTTTTAAAAATTTCTGTAAGGAAATTTATTGCCTTTTGCCGGGCATCTCCTTTTTGAGTATTGGCAATAACGATATTTTTCAGAATTTCGTAGTTCCACAAGAAATTTTCACTTAAAAGTTCTGTTTTTACCGCATCTAATTCCTTGATTGCCGAGTCAAAATCCGAACTGCCGATCATGCACTCAACAATCTCAAAGGTGTAGTTCTGGTACTCCAATGAGTTTGCCGGAAAACTGGTGCGCTCTTTGTGCAATAAGCGGATTGCTTCCGGGTAATTCTGCCGTCTTTTCATTGCCAAACCGGGAGTTACCGCATTGAGTACGACAACTCCGGTAAGAAGTATCAGCATAAAAATCGTTTTTAACTTATTATTGAACATAATCAACACAATTTTCTTATTTAATTAGCCGGGGTTTCCACTCCACAGGTTAAAGAGATTCCCTTTTCGGAAACCGCTTCACGAATTTTATTTAAAAGTCTTTGCTGCAATTCAGGTGTTTTTTCCAACATTGCTTTGGTTTGGTCACGGCCCTGGGCTAACTGCTCACCGTCAAAACTGAACCAAGAACCACGCTTTTCCAGAATTCCTAGGTCCGCCGCTACATCCAAAATTGAACCGACCTTTGAAATCCCTTCGGCATAGTTAATTTCAAATTCAGCAATACGGAACGGCGGAGCCATTTTGTTTTTGACAACTTTCACACGAACTTTGTTGCCTGAAACATTGCCGATTGCATCTTTGAGGGCGGTAACTTTTCGGATATCCATGCGGATCGAAGCGTAAAATTTAAGTGCATTACCACCGGTAGTAGTTTCAGGATTTCCGAACATAACTCCGATTTTTTCACGAATCTGATTGGTGAAAATAATGCAGGTACGGCTTTTGCTGGCAGCTCCAGTGAGTTTGCGGAGTGCCTGTGACATCAATCGTGCCTGCAACCCCATGTGAGAATCACCCATGCTTCCCTCAATTTCCGCACGAGGAACTAATGCCGCAACCGAATCAATGACCAAAACATCAATAGCATTGCTTCTTACGAGAGAATCGGCAATATTGAGAGCATCTTCGCCACAGTCGGGTTGCGAAATCAATAAGTCATCGATATTAACACCGATTTTTTGTGCATACGCAGGATCAACAGCATGTTCTGCATCGATAATTGCACAGCGGCCGCCCTGTTTCTGGGCATTAGCGATAATGTGAAGACAAACAGTAGTTTTTCCGCTGGATTCCGGTCCAAAAATTTCTACAATTCTACCGGCAGGAACTCCGCCGATACCTAACGCCAAGTCCAATGCCAAAGCCCCGGTGCTGATTACCGGCACATCACCCAAAAGAGTTGAGCGTGAACCAAGCCGCATAATTGAACCCTTACCAAATTCTTTTTCGATTTGGGAGATTGTAATTTCCAAATTTTTTGCCTTGTCGGCACTCATATTTACCTTGTCTTTTTCCGCCATAAATTACCTCACATATTCGCAGTTTAAAAAAGTTAAATTACCACGATAGAAATTTAACACCAAAAGGGTGATTTTTCAAGAAAAAAGTAAAATTTTTTAGCGTTTTTTTCGCAAATACCACATAATTTTAGAAAACAACCTATTTTTAATCTCTCCCAACCCCAAAAATTTGTTATTTTTTTAGGGGGAAGGCTACCGCCGCCTTCCCCCTATGACCCCCATCTTTTTGTTTTTTTGCAGGAGGAAACCCTCTTTTTCTTGATTAAAAGAACTGCCATCAGGCAGATTTGAAAAAATAATCGTTGAGTTACAATAGAATTATAAGACAATTTATAGCAAAATATAAAATCAAAACTTGTTTTGGTTTCCTCCTGCACCTCCTCCCCACAAAAAGAAAGCAATAAA
>JAZRSP010000506.1:0-2329 GCA_045651565.1 Victivallaceae bacterium
TGCCAACAACACCATGACCTTTTACGGTCAGGAAAAGGTTGACTACAACGCAAAACTGTGCCTGATGAATATGGCAGTGCATGGTTTGAATGGTGCCATCAAATCAGGAGATGAAGCAAACTCTTTTTATCACGACGCTCACAATCTGGTTGGAGAATGCAATTATGTGATGGCTAATCCCCCTTTTAATGTGGATAAAGTCAAAGCTGAATCTGCCGAAGCTGCTGGCAGATTGCCTTTCGGAATGCCTGCTGTCAATAAATCCAAAGAGGTAGGCAACGGCAACTATCTGTGGATCTCCTACTTCTACGCTTATTTGAATGAGGTCGGACGGGCGGGGTTTGTCATGGCATCGAGTTCCACCGACAGTCAGGGTAAAGATAAAGACATCCGCGAAAAATTGGTCAAAACCGGGCACGTTGATGCAATGGTCAGCGTTGGCAACAACTTCTTTTATACGAAAAGTCTGCCATGTTCGCTCTGGTTCTTTGACAAAGGCAAAGCGGAAACGTTGAATGATAAAATTCTTTTCATCGATGCCCGCAATTATTTTACCGTGGTTGACCGCACTCTCAACGAATGGAGCGAATGGCAGTTGAAAAACTTGAATGCCATTGTCTGGCTCTATCGCGGAGAAAAAGAAAAATACAAGAATCTGATTGCTGAATATCTGAAAACGTTCCACGGTGGGACAAAAGAAATAAAAGAAAGCGTTAAAGAATATCGGCAGCTGCTGGATGCCGATCGGATCGGTCATTTTGATTGTGCGGTGGATCATCTCTGCAAAGAACTGAAAGAGATGACTGCTGAAACCTTGATAAAGCCGGATGCTGTAATTGAATCATTGAAAGCAGCCGCAGAAATTCACAAAAAGTGTACTGCCGGAGTTTTGGGTAGTTTTGAAAATGTTCCGGCGAACTTGCAGAAAGAGAAGCTCAAAGATATCGGTTTCAGCCGCTTGGCGGCATATAAAAAGGCTTTGGAACAAAGAGGCGAAGCAGTCGCAGAAGTTATAAACGATTATATCACTATTTTGCAGGAAGCAAAATGGCTGACAGAGAAGTTCGGAACTGACGGCGAATATACCGATGTCCCCGGATTGTGCAAGATAGCCAGCTTGTCTGAAATTGAAGAAAAGAATTGGTCGCTGACTCCGGGAGCGTATGTGGGCGTTGCGGAAGCCGAAGACGACGGAGTTGATTTCGCCGAACGGATGCACGAGATCCACGCCGAACTGTTGACCTTGCAGCAAGAGTCCAATGAGCTGATGGAAAAGATTTCCGCCAACTTCAGGGAGCTGGGAATATGAGATTAAAGCACCAGCTACCTGAACCGCTGAAACAGACTCCGCATATCGTTGCGTTTCTGGATTTTCTCGGTGCGACAGAGAAAATAAAATCGTCAGAGTGGAGTTCTGATTTTCTTCAAAGAATGCACTATATCTACACATCTAATATTGAAACAATGGACGAGGTGCATAAGAGTTACGGTAAACCTCTGCTGAAAATAAAAATATTCAGTGATAACATCGTTATGGCTCACGAAATAAAAACTGAAAAGATCACTTTCGAAGATTATCTGTACGTGGCACGCTGGGCAACGATTTTTCAAACGCATTCACTTGTTCATGAAGCTCCTGTAAGAGGGGCAATCACTTTTGGAAATTTTTATTTTGATGATATTTTTGTATACGGCGATGCCTTGGTAAAAGCGTATGAAATGGAAAGTCAGCGAGCAGTCTACCCGAGAATAATTGTGGACAATGCATTTTTTCACGATATGCAGTTTTCCGGGAAAGCGCGTGAAATAAAAGAAAAAATTTTTCAGCGTGATACTGACGGGGAGTGGTTTATTAACTTTGTAGAACCGATAAATAATACTCCGGATACAGATATTGGACGGGCATTTATAACAAAATTGCGTCATTCGATTATCACAATGTTTGAACAATATAAATCGAATGCAAAATTAAAACAAAAATATTATTGGCTGGTACATAAATTCAATTATTTGTGCGATGTTTCCAAGTTTAAAAATAATAAAATTATTTTGAATCACAATAATGAACCGGACATTTTCGCTAAATACAATGATATCGTGGAGGTGTCGCATGAATAAGTGGCAACAAGTAAAACTTAATGACATTGTCTATATAAAAACAGGAAAATTAGATTCCAATGCTGCAGAAGCAAATGGTATATACCCATTTTTCACTTGTGATCCTCAAACATTGCGAATAAATTCTTGGGCTTATGACCAAGAAGCTGTTTTGCTTGCAGGAAACAATGCCAGCGGAAACTATACTGCAAAATATTATAATGGAAAATTC
>JAZRSP010000507.1:0-6795 GCA_045651565.1 Victivallaceae bacterium
TTAATTGGTGTAAATTTATTTTTATCATATCGCTTATACAATTCTTTAAAAGTTTGATAACTTAAAACACCAGACGTACAACCAATACCAATAACAGCCATAAAATAACCAAGTACAGACAATTCTTTAACGAAATACAGACCCATGCCATATATTATTGCCGAGACTCCAAATAAAACAATCGAGTACAGTCTGATAACATAAATGTAGAACAATACTGTAATGATTAGAGCTAATCTTTTATGTTCTTTTAAATAATTAATAAAATTTTTCATAATAAAATACCTTTTTTGTTTTTTTGTTAATTTAATTTTGTTATAAAATTTATGTTCTAAAATTTCCCTTTATGTATTCATAAGCAAAAATTCCTTTCTTTGTAAATAATATTAATAGCTATTGTTATTTATGATTGACTTTTCAGAATAAGCTTTTTTGGGGGAATAAAAAAAGGCACATTCCGAAGAAGTGCCCATCTCGACGTCTGCTACAACGTTATAACCTCACACAAAATCAGAACATGCCACATACCAAATGTATGCAGAATGCGCCATTCAACTGGAGGTTATATTCGTCTATTTTTAGAAGTAGCAGTTCTGAGATGGACGATTACAATCAGTTTATTTTTTCTTTAATTTTCAAAAATTATCCTGCAAAACACAAGATTATCAATAATATAACATCTCAAAAAATAAAATGCAAATGCGATAAGAAAATTTTTAGAAAAATTATAGTTTGTGTCGATAAAAAGTGCGACACAACCTATAATTCTTAATTCTTAATTCTTAATTATGAATTTTATTAAACCACGAATGCACACGAATTTACACGAATGATAATTTTAAAAAGGAGATTTGAGTGGCGTCGCAAATCTCCGTTGGTTGGCAAACCGTGGCAAAAGCTTTGAGGGGTCACTCCGTAAAAAAACGGAGGGACTCCCCTAAGATTTTGCCACATTTACACTCCACCCAACCGCTCACAAGCTAACCAAACTCACCAGTAACCCAGTCCAGAACTTGTTCTGGCGTCGAGGGGGTCATAGGGGGAGACGACGCAAGTCTCCCCCTAATGGCAACCATTTTTGAGGCTGCAATCAAGCCACCCACAAAAAAAGGACTTGTCGGTTTTACCGGCAAGTCCTTATGAGATAGATTAAATTATTTTTTTCTCGGCGGAGTTTTCTTTGGCATTTTTTCCGGGTCGAAAGAGATGATTTTTTCAAAATGCATCTGGATATATTTATCACGATTTTCTTTCAATTCCTTGTTGCGTTTTTCGAGTTTTTCAAGTTTTTCTTTCATTTCGACAACGCGTTTTTCTGACATTTCCAAATACTTATCGAAGCCCTTGTTGAGAAGGGCGATAACCTTTGCCTTATTTTCTTCGGTCGGGTTAGCTTTGTACTCTTTGACTGCGGCGAAAAGTTCCTTCATCTCGGCATTCTGCATGGGAGACATCGGGGGGCGTTTTTTCTGTACTTTCGGGTCGCGGACATGCTTTTTCGGCGGAGTTTTACGATCTTTTTGCTGTTGCGGACATTCATCGCGACGCGGACAAACTTTCATGTCTTTGGGGCACTCTGAAGCCTCTCCAAATACATTCATTGAGAATAATGTTGCCGCTGCGGTGAAAATTAACATTAATTTTTTCATAATTTTCCCTTTCTATTGTTTGGAATTTTCTATAAAATTAACTCGAAAGAGTTTCAACTCTACACATAAAACGCAAAAAATGCAAAAATATTGCATAAAATCTGAAAAATCTGCAATTTTTTAATTGCAAGCAGAAAAAATAGGTCTATATTATGATTATGAAACATAAAAGGATCATTTATGAATTATGAATTAACAAAAAAACAGATTGCAGAGATAAAGTCACTATATACTAAACACGGCAGAAAAAAATCGCTGTTTTGCGTGGTCGAGGGCGTGCGGGCTTGTGAAGAAATTTTCACCAGAGTCCCGGAACTTGTGGAATATGTTGTAACTTGCGACTCCTATCATGGAAAAACTCCCGTGCCGTCACAATTAAAAAACTATGTGGTAAAAAGTTCGCTTTTTACTGCTCTCTCCGGTACGGTAACTTCGCAAGGAATTTTAGCAGTCGTACGAGTGCCGCAAAATGAGGAAGTCCAAGTTGAAGATGACTTTATTATTGCACTTGACCGAATCGGCGACCCCGGTAACTTCGGCACAATCTGCCGAACTGTCAAGTCGGCAAACTTAAACCATATCTGGTACACCAAAGGCTCGGTTGACCCCTATAATGACAAAGTTATCCGCTCGGCAATGGCGTCACAATTTCTGCTTAAACTGCGAGAGTTTGAAACATTAGAAGATTTGCGGAATGAGGCAATCAAGCAGGGATTCGGCACTATTTGCCTCTCCAAACCGGCTTCTGGGTCAAGTTGTTTTAGCACTGAAAATATTTATAATAAAAGTATCATGGTCATCGGCAGTGAGGGTCAGGGCGTAAGCGACTTATCCAATGCGATAGATATAAAAATCCCGATGCCGGGCAATTTTGAGTCGCTTAATGCGGCACAAGCGGCAACGATTTTAATTTTTGAGTATGTAAGAAGAAAGGAAGCGAATTTGAAATTATGATGTTGGATTATCTTGATTTTATCTATTTGGGGTTGATTTTTTCCGGATTGATTGCGACAGTATTTTTTACTGTCTGCTGCAAAAAATTTGCTGGCCGTGCCGGGATTACCGATGACCCGATGGCGCACAACGAAGCTCACAAGGGACACAAAAAATCGATTCCGCTTCTTGGCGGTTTAGCGATGTTTCTCGGACTTGCTTCGGTTTCAATCGGGGTGGTGATTTTAAGCTATCTGCACAAAAAAAACAACTTTGCCTTTTTGAATGAACTTCCTGATTTGCAAGGATTTATAAATGTAAATATGCGTTTCTTGTGGGTAGTTATCGGGAGTTTGATGGCACTGATTCTGGGGTTAATTGATGACCTGAAAGGCATGAAAGCCTGGAAAAAGTTTGCCGGACAATTTTTAATTGCTGCAATTGCAGTAATTTTAGGTGGAGTTAAAATCAGTTTATTTATTGACAATCAAGTATTTACAACTGCAATTTCGGTTTTTTGGCTGGTCTTGCTGATGAATTCAATTAATTTCCTTGACAATATGGACGGCTTGGCGGTAGGAATAAGCTGCATTGCTTTCGGGCTTTTCGGAATTATTGCCGGGCTTTTCGGGCAATTTCTGGTGGCAGGTTTTGCCTTTTTATTGACAGGGGTTACATTGGGGTTCTGGTTTTTTAACCATAATCCGGCATCGATTTTCATGGGGGATAGCGGAAGTCACTTGCTGGGGGATTTTTTAGGGATAATTTCAGCGAGTGAAAGTTATTTCCATTTTTCAAGTTCGCTCACAAAATTTCCGATTTTAGTGCCGATTTTCATTCTGGCGATACCGCTTTTTGATACAATGATGGTGGTACTTATCCGCACAAAAAATCGCAAAGTTTTCTGGAAAGGCGACCACAATCACATCTCACACCGCTTTGTAAAAATGGGTTTGAACCGCAAATATTCAGTCATGATGGTGCATTTTTTGAGTTTAATTATTGGATTAAGTTCATTTGTGGTGATTTGGGGAGATTTCAAAATCGCAGTAATTGCAGTAGTGCAAATTTTACTGTTGCTTTTTATGATCAGCATTATCCAGCTTTCGCTTGGAGATACAACAACTAATATCAGTGACAGAGAGTAGTCATAACTTTTAATATAAAGGAGATTTTTATGTGTGAAACATGTGGGTGCCAATCAGGCGATGAAACTCCCAAAAAAAGTAAACGCCCCTCGTGGGATCGTTACTTCATGGACATCGCTTTGGTCGTGGCAAGCAGAAGTAACTGCTCCCGTCGCCATGTCGCAGCGGTAGTGGTCAAAGATCAGCGGATCATTTCAACCGGCTACAACGGTACGCCGAGAGGTATCAAAAATTGCGATGAGGGTGGTTGCCCGAGATGCAATTCTAATGTTCCGTCAGGTCATAACTTGGGTGAATGTCTTTGCAGTCATGCCGAAGAAAATTCGATTACTCAGGCGGCGTATCATGGAATTGCCCTCAAAGGAGCAACACTCTATACAACATACAGTCCTTGTTTGATGTGTGCGAAAATGATTATCAATGCCGGAATCAAAGAGGTGGTGTATCAGGAACGTTATTCAATTGATGAAGTTTCGACTAAACTTTTGCGTGATGCGGGAGTTACGGTTCGAGCATTGGTTGATTAATAGATAGCTAACAGACAAAGAAAGGTGATCAAAATGAACGACAATACTTTTGATGTGAAAGATAATTTGCTTACTTTGGATGAAGCAATTGAGTGGCGCCGAAATTTGCGCACTCAAAATAAAAAATTAGTCGTTACCAACGGCTGTTTTGATTTACTTCATCGTGGGCATGCGGAATATTTAAATGAAAGTCGTTCATTGGGAGATGCCTTGTTGTTACTTTTAAACTCGGACGAGTCGGTGCATTTTTTAAAGGGCACTAATCGGCCGATTAATGATGAATTAGCAAGAGCTTATTTGCTTCTGTCGCTTCGAGCGGTGGACAAAGTTGTCATTTTTGATGGAGCAACTTGCCACGATGAACTGGCAAAACTTCAACCGGAAATTTATGTCAAAGGCGGCGATTATACACTTGAAACGATGAATCCTGCCGAGAAAAATGCATTGATGGAAGCAGGAACAATTATCTATTTTAAGAAATTTATTGAGGGATTCTCTTCCTCTTCAATTATTGAAAAAATTAAAAATTAACTTACAGGAGAATAAAAATGAATGTAACAATCAAAACAAGTATGGGCGATATGGTTTTGGAACTTTTTGAAAAAGAAGCTCCGGTTACCGTAGAAAATTTTTTGAGTTATGCGAAAGAGGGCTTTTATAAAAACACTATCTTTCACCGTGTAATTGACGGCTTTATGATCCAAGGCGGCGGATTCGATATTGATTTTAATCAAAAAGAAACCAAAGCTCCGATCAAAAATGAAGCGATGAACCAAATCAGCAATAAACGCGGAACTATCGCAATGGCAAGAACTTCTGTTATTGACAGTGCGACTTCTCAGTTCTTTATTAATAGTGTCGACAATGATTTTCTGGATTTCCGTGCGCCGACTCCCTCTGCTTTCGGATATTGTGTTTTCGGCAAATTGATTTCAGGCGAAGATGTACTCGACAAAATTTCCAAGGTAAAGACTTCTTCCCGTTATCCGCACCAAGATGTCCCGACTGAAAATGTTGTAATTTACGATATTGAAGTTATGTAAAAAATATAGATAAAAAAAGGGTCAAAGGTGATTTAAAATAACCTTTGACCTTTATTTTTTCTCCTCTTATTGAAAAAGTCTTACTCCTGACATTTTTCGCATAAGCCACGATAATTCAAATGAACTTCGGAGATTTTAAACTTTGAATTGAAGTTCAAAACTTTGCCGATATCGTTCATAAAAACATCATGTACTGCACCGCATTTGTTGCACTTAAAGTGGGCGTGCAGCGAAATATTGGCATCGTAACGCATTTCACCGTCTTCAATAATTACGCTTTGGACGATTCCTTTTTCGATGAAAAGTTTCAGCGTGTTGTATACGGTTGTTTTTGATAACATCGGATATTCGTCAATGAGGTCGCTGTAAATTCTATCAACCGTCGGGTGGTTGCGATACTTGTCCAAATAAGAGTATATTGCTAATCTCTGGGTAGAATTTTTAATGTTTGATTCTTTGAAGAGATTAATAACTTCTGTGTTTGTCATCATAATATACCCTCCATTTAGTTAAGCCCGACTGCGTTTGCAGTCGGGGAAGTTTCTTTTTAGCCGAAATAACGCTTTAACAAGCCTGCAAAAGCTGCACCGTGGCGGGCTTCATCTTTGCACATTTCGTGAACAGTGTCGTGGATAGCATCCAAGTTGAGCATTTTAGCGCGTTTAGCGATTGCGAGTTTGCCTTCACAAGCGCCGGTTTCGGCTGCGACACGGGCTTCGAGGTTTTCTTTGGTCGAAGTTGAAACACATTCGCCCAAAAGTTCTGCGAATTTAGCTGCGTGTTCTGCTTCTTCGAAAGCGATTCTCTTGTAAGCCTCTGCGACTTCGGGATAACCTTCACGGTCAGCTTGGCGGCTCATAGCCAAGTACATACCGACTTCGGTACATTCGCCGGTGAAGTGAGCTCTCAACCCTTCGAGGATTTCTGCATCAACATCTTTTGCAACGCCGATACGGTGTTCATCAGCGAAAGAGATTACGCCGTTGTCTTCAGCTTTTTCATTGAACTTTGCTTTGGGAGCTTTGCATTGGGGGCATGCTTCGGGGGCTTCGTTACCTTCATGGACATAGCCGCAAATTGTACATACAAACTTTTTCATAATTTTTTTCCTTCCTGTTGTTTTAATATTTTATTGTAATAACTGTTAGTTTGTAATCATTACAATATTAAATATATTACAACTTTTGAAAAATGCAAATCAAAAAAGTAAAAAAAATCAAAATTTTTTCAATTTTTTTATTTTTGAGGATATTTTTGCCGGTGACTAATGCCGCTTTTTTGGGGAGCTGTTTGCGCTCCCCAAACCCCAGCAACCAGCCATCAGGCTGGACAGGATACTTGTGAGTTGGTTTGTCGTGAGCGGTTTGGTGGAGTGTAAATGTGGCAAAATCTTAGGGGAGTCCCTCCGTTTTTTTACGGAGTGACCCCTCAAAGCTTTTGCCACGGTTTGCCAACTGACGGAGATTTTCGACGCCACTCAAATCTCCTTTTTTTT
>JAZRSP010000508.1:0-1097 GCA_045651565.1 Victivallaceae bacterium
AAGAAGGCTTTGAGAAACTCCTGCCAAGCTATGTCGGCTCGTCTATCGACAATAAGCCTGCATATCTTTTAAGGAATGAAAAATTGCACAAAAACTGGCACTCCGATTATGTTCCGACAATTGACGAGGCGATAAAAATGATTGATATGTGGCTGAATTTCAAAAACTCTCAACCCTGCACAAATGCGCCAAATATGACAGTTGCCGAGGTTTTAGAGGCGCGCAAAAGGCAGAATATTGACGTAAATCAGCTTGATGATTTGATGCTTGCGACAGAGGTCAAAACCATTCAGCGAAACGGTATTCGCTTTTTGAACTGCGATTATTTTGACGAGCGACTTTATGGGTTCAAAAGCAAAGTGCTTATAAAATACAACCTTTTTGACCTGACACATATCAAGGTCTACACCCTAAAAGGCGAGTTTTTATGCACGGCAGAACGTGTAACAGAAACTCATCCAATGGCGAAAATCTTAGGTACAGTCGAGGATATGGAAGATTTTAAGCAAAAAATTCAAAAACAAAAACGCCTAAAAAGAAAGACAATAAACAGCCTCAAAGCCTATTTACCACAGGAAGAAATCAAACTAATCGAAACATCCTCACCCGAATTTCTGGCAGATAAATCTGCAGAAATTCTACCCTCTCCGCCTTTCGCTATCGCTTCTCGGAGAGGGGCGACAAAACAGCCAATTGTTCAAACCGAGTTCAAAGAGTGTTCAATTGCCGTTCACGGAATGTTCAAGAATAACGCAGAAAAATATGAGTACCTAATCAAGCACAACCCCGATGATGCTTGGATTACAGAATTTAAAAAGACAAAGGAGTATAAGCTATTGTATGATTAAGACTTTTGTTAAAACACAGAATGTGCGAAATTTTATCGGACTTATTGAAAATTTGCAAAACAAACCGAAAAACATTCCCAAAATGGCACTAGTTTATGGTGAACCAGGGCTAGGTAAATCGCAAACTGCACTTTGGCTTGCGTGCAAATATGACGCAATTTATTTAAGGGCTGCGAATTTGATGTCCGTCCGTTGGCTTTTAGAGGAACTGGTCAAAGAAATGGACGAAATTCCAAGTTACTTGAGCTC
>JAZRSP010000509.1:0-2609 GCA_045651565.1 Victivallaceae bacterium
AAAACATTGTCATCTTGTTTGATTGCCAAGCTATTCGGGAAATTATCCAACATGCCGTTGACTGGCAAATTAATGGTTGTACCGTTATGAATCCATGACGAAACAAATTCTACGGCAGGAAATTCAACTTTGCGCTTGTAATCATCTGAAGTTACGGTAATTACCGGAATTACATAGGGGGAGTATGCCATTTTTTCAGTCGGGAAAAGCCATTCGACAAATGAGAGTTTATCGCCTTTGACCTTTTTGGGAGCGAGAGTTGCAACTTTTTTGCCGTTAAAGTCGATTAATGCGCCTGAAATGGTAACTTCTTTGTGTTTTGACGGGAGATTGCATGCTTCAATTCGCAACATGGTGCCAGGGAGTTCTTCTCTATGGTATGCAAGCAGAACTTCGGGGGTGTCTTTCACAATCGCATTGCCTTTCAAATAACTATTATAGTATTTAAGTGTTTCGGTAATGCCGAATGTATAGGCTCTCTCAAAAAGTGCGGTTTCCATTAAGTCATTCCAAGTAGTAATGTGTATCCACTTGGGATTTTGCTTTTTCACCGCTTTGATTGTGGCATAGAATGCATCAAATCCGCGGAAAGGATTATAGAAATCATTGCTGTATTTCCATGCACCATAGTAGCCTGGGTGTATAGTTCCGACATAGAGTTTATTATTTGCTTTGCACCAGTCGTTTAAAATTTGATTGGTGTCAGACGGGTGCTGTGCCGCATGGGCAGGTGAGTCAAAAAAGTAAATTGAATCAACTACATCTTTGTAGGCATCATACAAGGCGGTGTCTGCTTTCTGTCCCGGGCGGGGTGCAAGATTTGCCATCAAAAATATATCGTAGCCTTTTGCCTTGATAAGTTCTCTCGCCTTTGCCCAGTCGGCAGGTTTTAATCTTCTAAATTGATAGGTACAGACGACATATTTGCCGTTATACTTTGGATAGTTCGGGTGATCGCCGAAACTTGCAAGCATTTTCGGGATATATTCGCCTAAATACTCCGCAGTAAAAGGCCCGTCGATACAGATGCCGACTTGGAAGTTTGTTCCTTCCGCAGCTTTTAAATATGCCGGCATAGTCCATGACCAATTAAAATCGCGTTTGGCTTGCACCTCGGCTCCCATGTCGATAAAAAATCCGTCAATGCCTTTGTCGATGGCATTAAGAATGTCTTCTCGCATGGTGATGTCACGGGAATTAGGGGCGTTTTTTGCCCGATGAAGCGGATAATTATAGTACCAATTGGTAAAAAGTGAATTGTCGGTCGCCTGAAACCACGGGGTAATATGCGCCCAAATCATTGACTTGTCAGCAGTTTCTCCTGCAACAAGGCTCGATATTGTCCCGATGATTACAATTAAAATTAATAAAGTTTTTTTCATAATTAAATCCTTTCTATGGTTGATTCTCTTTGGATTAATATCGGCGGAATTCTTTTTACTCCGCACTTACCGTATTCAAAAAACTGCTCAACGCTTTGGACAGTAGTTTTGATAATTTTATTCATATCTAATGCAATAGAACTCAATTTCGGCGTGGTGTTTTCTGTAATGTTTTCGCCGCCCCAGCCGATTACGCTTACATCATCAGGAACTCGGATATTGTGACTGATGAGAGAGTCCACTACTGCTTTGGCAGTGCTGTCGCTCAAAGTAAAGCAGGCAGTGAAGTTTATTCGGTTATTGTCCAAATAGTCATTCATAAAATCTAATGTGTTGCCGGCAGAAGCGTAACCTGGCTTGATTTTGCAATCAATAATCTGCGGTTTGATTTTGTGGAGTTTCAAATAGTCCAGGAAGCCGTAGATTCGCTCACGATTAGAATATAGACGCGGTTCGGAAACGATTAATGCAATATCTTTGTGCCCCAAGTCAAGCAGGTGTTTTGCCGCCAGCATGCCACAGTAGTGCGGTTGGAAGTCTATTGATTTTGCTTTGGCAAACATCGGGGCGCTCTCAAAAAAGATTGTTCTGTCAGATATTAGTTTCAAATTATTGAGCAATTCAAAATCAAAATCTTCCAGTTCAAGCAGAATTAAGTCCACATTGCTGTTTTTCAGTGAATCAATTAAACTGTTAATTTGTCCCGGAGCGTAGGTGATTTCATTGAAAATATAGTTTTTTTCCAATGTAAAGTGTTTGGCAAACTCTTTATTCAAAAAACTGATATGGTCACAAACCCAATCAATATGGGCGAAGATAATTTTCTTTTTCCCATTGTTGTTTTTGATATTGGCAAAAATTCCGATACGGTCTTCGACGGTAATTAAATTATCCTTTTTTAATTTAAGAATTGTCTTATTAAGCACTTGTCGAGAGCATCCGTACTTCTGTAAAATTGCACGATAAGTCGGAAGTTGCTCTTGAAACTTGGTCATGCAAATTTCATTATACAACTGCTTGTATAATAAATTGATTTCTTTGTTGATGTTTTTAGGCATCACAAACCTCCTGAAAAACTATAAAATTGATATTTCATTATATATTATATCGATATTGTACAAAAATGATAAGGCTTGTGCAACAATAAAGACAAAAATATTTTTCACGATGATAATTGTTTATGTTTTATTCTTGCGCAACTATTGCTTTATTTGTGTAAAATCGACA
>JAZRSP010000510.1:0-4277 GCA_045651565.1 Victivallaceae bacterium
GTAATTGGAACAGATGTGATGGCGACGGATTTTGTGGATTCCGTTGTGGCAAAAACTCCGGGTATCAACAAGGATGTTTGGATTGGATCAGCAACCGGTTTTGCAATTGGGGCAACCATCGGCAGTTTTATTTTCCCCGGAGTGGGAACCGCAATCGGTGGTTTTCTGGGAGGCGTTATCGGAGCTGCGGCGGGTGAAGGTATGGGAACTGACAAACGCGAAAAATTCATCCGCGAAGAGCTGAAAAGAGAATTGACGCAAAATATCGTTTGGGGCGACAGTTCCGGAAATGAAACCAAAAATTCCATATTGCAGAAGCAGGAAAAGCGCATGAGAGTTTTGCGCGAAGGCATTATCAAGGCATTCCAAGCTGCCTATGCAGATACTCAAGCCGCATTCGCAACCCGCCAGGCCGAAGCGTTGAATATGTACAATCTTGAAACAGCTCAACGCCAAGCCCTCGCAGAAAAACATGCCCATCTGCGAATAACCCAAATCGAACCGTTGAGAAAAATAATAGAAAGCTTTGCAATAAATGTCATGACTGCGGAAGAAAAAACTCTATTAGATACAAACAATTCAGTAATACATGTACCCCCAACAAATAACAAGGAGACAATAAAAATGGATTTCAAAGACGGTTTGAAAAAATCAGAAGCCGTAGGAATGCAACTCAGCAACGTCATGGCAAGTTTAGCTCAACTTGCCAAAGATAAAATCTCTCAATGTCCTGCTCCCGGAATTGTTTATGAACAAAAACAAAAAGAGATCAGCGCACCTACAATAAACATTGCAATAATCGGAGAACAAAAAGAAGGGAAATCATCATTTGTTAATGCCTTGCTTGGTACTAATTTGTTGCCGACTGCTGTAGAAACTAAAACGAGTCAGCTGTTTGATATCTCTTATGGAGAAAAGGAGTCATATGCGATAAGCTTTTTGCAGTTCAATGATCAAAATGATTCTGCACATACGGAGCGGATTGAATTTGATCTTCACGATTCTAATGGAAATAATTTGCTTGAAAAATTTGGGACCCAAACCGATGAAGACATCTTGAAAGACAAAAGAATTGGTGGGCGTGAGTTTGTTATTGAAGTCAGAATACCAAGTCCAATATTGGGAAAGGGGATACATATTTTTGATACTCCTGGCTTGGGGGCCGTGTATAAACAGCATGCCCACGTAACAAAACGTTGCATTAAAAATGCTGATATTGTGTTCTTCGTTTCTGATGTTAACAGGGCATTCACAGAAACGGAGATTAAAACCTTAAAAGAAATTTATGCTGTTACCAAACAAGTAGTATTTATTCAAACTAAAAAAGATTATAGAACGACTGCAGAGGTAGAACAAATTATTTCAGATAATCAAACAATTCTCAAAAATAATTTTGGGGAGAATGATTATGTCTTTATTCCTGTATCATCAGAAAATGCATTGACCTCATTGAAATTGAATGATGAAAAGAATAAAGTTGCCCTCTGGCAAGACAGCAATTTTGATACATTTATAAATATCTACCAACAAGAAATTGTTACTTTTATTTGCCAGGAACTTGGTCTTGCGGTCAATCTTTGCGAAACCTTCTCTGCTAATTTGGCTGATATAGTATCTACAGAAAAAATTGCTCTTGAGGCTGACAGCAAAACAAAAGAAGATAAATTAAACGAGTTACGCCAAACGCAAAAGTCCTTTAACGATAAATGGGGGAAGAATGGTTCTGCTCTTACCGATATTAACGCTTGCTTGAATACTACACTTTCACAATGCCGAAATGTATTGATTCAACAAGCAGGCACAACAAGTACGACATGTATTAATCTCTGCAAAGAGGTTGATACTTTAAGCAAAAAAGCTGAATTTGAAACATTTTGTAACTCTTTATCTAATCGAATAAAAGATGGCATTGCAGGGCAATATGAAACCGCCATCTCCGATTCCGTTATTGTTCTTGGTAAAAAAATGGCGGAATACAAGAGGGATTTTACACATTTTATTACGAATGATGTGAATGTTAACGCTGATATTGATGGTAGTGGAGTTCGTGATACCTTTGCATTTAATTTTGCAGAGTTTTGCTTAAATTCCCTGAGAACGACGATGGCAGTTGGTGTTGGGGGAACTATCGGATTGTATGGTGGTGGAATTCTAACCGCACTTTTTATTGCAAATCCATTCATTGTTGGTGCCATGGCTTTATTGGGAGCTGCAATAGGAGGTATTTGGGCTTTAATTTCTACTCTTTTTGGAATTAAAAATAAAAAAATCGCAGAAGCACGAAATAGACTTAAAAGTAGTATAAAAAATGTTTTTGCTGAAATTAGCAGAGCTCTGACAGAACAAAAGGTTGGGGTTGATTCGCCCATTGACAATATCGTGAATAAATTAAAAACAGGCTTTATGGATTCTTTAAATAAATTGGTCAATCAGGAAAAGGCGCTCCTTCAATCTCAAATTGATCAGTTTATGAAAAACTATGATCCTGCTGCATTGGCAAAACGCAAGAATGAACTCGATAATGTAATAAAAGAACATTCTATGCAGATGACAAAATTAACAACAATAAAATCTCAAATTCAAGTATTGAAGTAAAAAACGCTTTTTCCTGCGGCATATGCAGTTTTATTTATAACTACATATGCTGCTGGAGGCTATTATAGTCGAGGTGATTAATGCCGCATAATATAAAAGAACAAACCAGAAAACAACTGGAAAAATTGTTATTATTGTTCGATAAGAATTCTGCACTTGATCAATTTTTAATGAGCAACAATGAGCTTAAAGCCGTATACAGTAAACTTAAAGAACAAATTATAAATATAGATTCGCCGTATCAATTGGCTGTTGCTGGAGCCGTCAAAGCCGGCAAAAGCACTTTTATAAACACTTTTTTAAAGAGCGATTTGGCAAAAGTGGGAGTTTCTGCAACTTCTGCAACAATTAATAAGTTCAGTTATGCAGCCAATCCTAATCCAGAAAAGATGATCCGTTGTGTTTATTCAATTGACAATGGAAAAGAAAAAAGCAGATATGTTGATAAACAATATGTTGATTCTTTGCAGGGCACTGATGAAGAAACAATAAAAGCCGGAGATGATATAAAATATGTGGAGTTTTTGATAGAAGAACCTAAATTAAAAGAAATTTCAATTATCGATACACCGGGACATAATGCCAATGAAGCTCACGATAAGCGCATTAAAGAATATTTTTCATTAACAAATAATCCACCAGATGCTGCAATTTACCTTATTGATGGAGGAAAGGCAAATGCAGATACTACTTTGATTGAATATATTCGCAGTTATATGCAAACTACTGCAGGTCATTCTGGGAACGTAATATTGATACTGTCTCAATCAGATGCAATTAGAACGATTGCTTGTACCCCACTTGAGAGAGATAGAAAACTTCAAGAATACACCGATAACATAAAAGAACAATTAAGTATTGAAAATATTAGTATTGAAGTTCTTCATGTGTCAGCAGAACTTCAACGTTTTATTGATCGCATGGACGATGATTTAAAAATACTTTTTGAAAAAACCAAAAATGTTTTTTCTGAGTTAGGTGCTGAAGACAAAGACCTGCTATGGCGTAGTGAACAAATATTTCAAGATAGAATAACAAAAATTAGTCTTGAGTACAAATCATATATCAATAATATATTAGCAGTTCCTGGTCAAAAAGGACAAATCGATAGCAACATCCAATCAAGAAAATTTGCCTGGAATGTTATTGCGTTGTCATGCCGCGTTTTTTTGCAAACAGATAATTTTGACGAAGCATTGGCAAAACTGCAGGCAATTGCAGGATTTGAAACAGTTCGCAAAAAACTTGATCGAATGTTTTTTGAGCAAGTTGAATGTATGCGATGTGACAATTTGCTTAAGGATGCTATCAATTTTGCACAAATTTTATCTCAACACTACAACAATTATTTAAGATGGATCAAATCAGAGTCCAATATCCGTCATCAGTGGCTAAAAGAAATAGAGTCTTCTCGTATTGAGCAAAAGTCGGATTTAGTTAGACTTATCCAAGAGAATATTCCATCAAACAATATCACGATTGCGGAAATCCAGGAAATATGGGGCGAACTGTCTGAATTTAGAAATTCGACTCCGTTATTTCAATTTTATGCAATCGCAAAAACAGGAATGATTGCCCTGGACCGAGTTATGGTGATGGACAATGCAAGCGAGTTAATACATGGCTGCTCGCAAGAACTTTATGATCTTTTTTCAAATTTTTCAAACATCTCGAAAGAATTG
>JAZRSP010000511.1:0-5319 GCA_045651565.1 Victivallaceae bacterium
CAGCGGCTTATTCCGTTCCAAACCTGCGCGCTCGGTGCGAAGCACCTTCGCCGGCTCCCGGCTCCGACCACGGTTTAGCAATGTTTCAGCCAGCGGGCTCCTGGGCCCGGCACAATACGCGTGGCGTGTGACAAAACAACGCCAACGCCCGCAGACTGCCAATCGGCTCGAGGGTAATGCCATGCCCCCGCGGCGCCTGCTATGGGTGAGGGGTAGTTTTAGTCTGCGACAAAGACATTATCGCAAATTTACGCTTGTTTTACCGCAAAACCAACCTTTGCGATATTTCACGGGCAACCACCCATTGCACACCTCAAAGGCTCAATCGACAATCAAAGGTTTGGTTATCGCCTTTTTGTCCGTAGATGTCCGTAAAAGTCCGTAGTGGTCCGTAGGGATATCGCCTTGAGGGCAACTTTACGAGCCCTCGCAGCTAGTCGCAGCTGCGAGTTACAACGAGGCCGACGTTTCGGCTTCGGCTCGGCCTTAATTGCAATACTGGCCGTGGTCGCCGTAGAAGTCGTTGAAGTCGCGGGCGGCGGTGTCGGTGGTCATGACGCAGGTGCCGCGGTCACATCTGCGGGTTCCCGGGATGAGGCCGCAGTTGACCTTGTTTCCTGCGACAAATCTGTCCATCGCCACATGGAGGTCGATAAAGACGAGCGTGGTGCTTCTGCCGGGGTGGCGGAAACAGAATTTATTTTTGCCGTACAAGCTGCAGGCGTCACCTGCGGAAGAGGTGCTTGTCATGGAAGTGGGAATACTGTTGAAGAAATCATATCCCGATTCGCCCATCATGAAGGTCTTGGAGCCCGTGCGGAAGTGGGTAACAGGCCCCAGAGAGTTATTTCCTGCAACATGATAGTTGTAACTGTAAGTAAAATCGGGATTGGCAGCTGTCACATTTGGGAGGTAACGGCCGCCCTTGGGACAGCGGGTGATTTCAAAGGTGTTGTACTTTTCAAGCCACTTGGAATTGATGTAGGGGGCAACACTGCCGTAACGCTGTCGTCCCCAGGCACTGTTGATGTAATCCCGGTGGAAGTGGTAGTTGGCAAAGTGTGAAGCTCTGGGGAGCCAGCCCTTGTGTTCGTTGGCATACTCCATGCTGGCGTATGCCACCTGACGGAGGTTGTTCTGACAGGTGGAGGTCTGCGCTCTTTCTCTGGCCTGCTGCAAGGCAGGCAGCAGCATGGCGGCAAGGATTGCAATAATTGCAATACTGCTAAGCTGAAAATGTACTTTTTTTCTGCTGTTTTCTGCCATTTGAATATTTGCTTATTTTTGTAAAAAAATACATTACAATCAAAAACGAGATGTTACCTTATTTTTGATAATCAATCAAAAAAATTTGTACAAAACTTCGGACACTACCGAGAATCATAAGTATATCAGAAGCCATTGTGTTGGTGATTTTTCCACCGAAATTTATACTTCTGGAATATCCGATAACATTACCATGCGAAAATCATATTCTGTAGGATTAGCTATTTGCAGAACTCTGTTGCTAATATTTGTTTTAATTGTATCAAAAACACTTTTAACGGTTCCTGCATTACCCCAATTGCTCCCCAGTTTATTTTTCAAAACAGCAAAAAGGCTTTCTACTTTTTCAAAAAACTCTTTACTGTCGGGATAAATATACTGTTCTTTGTCAAGCAAGCGGAATAAAATTTGCCGACATTCACTATCTGAATAATCTGGAAAAAAAATCTCTTTATTAAAACGTCTTGCCAATCCCGGATTTGAGGTAAGAAATTCATCCATTCTGTCTTTATATCCAGCAATAACCAGAAGAACTGATGAATTTCTTGTATCTGTAATTGCTCCAACCAAAGCATCTATTGCTTCTATTGCAAAAGCATCATGATTAGTTGTTCTTGAGTCATACAAACTGTAAATTTCATCAATAATAACAACTCTGCCCGGATTCTCTTCAAAAATAGCATTCACTCTATCTTTAGTTTGTCCTGTGTAACTAGCTTTTAAGTCGACGCCTCGATATTCCTTGACGATAGTATTGTCTATTATTCCCAGAGAGAAAAAGATTCTTGCCATATATCTTGCGATAGTCGTTTTTCCCGTACCAGGATTTCCAACGAATCTAAGGTTATATTCACATGGCAACATTTGTGATGTTGTTGTTTTTAACGTTTTTGCCCTCAATTTTTCATAAGCAATTGATTGTGAAAAATCCCGTATTTGTTGTTTCAGTGAATCCAACCCAATAAATTCCCTGTCTAATTCAGCAAGAATGTCATTGATAGTTTCTTTCGGCGTGTTTGTTTTTTTTAATAAATCATCAGGATACAGTCTGAATTTATCGGTCGTGTGTTGTTGCACAATTCGCACTGTTTGATTATATTTGACAATATCGTTATAAAATGTAACAACAGAACTGGCATTGCCAAAATCTCTGGAAGAAGATATTTTTTTGAGCGTTTCCGTCAAGATATTATCAAATTGTTCAATTTCAGACTCATCAATGAGTTGTTTGTCATTGCGCAGGAGATTATAGAAAATTTTTTTCAACTCGTCTGTTGAAAAATTATCAAAATATACTTCGTGCGGAAAGCGTCTTTTTAATCCGGGATTCACTTCATACAAATGCTGCATATCTTCAGTATACCCTGCCATAACAACAACCATATTCTTGTATTTCTCTTCGGTTAACAGTTTAACCATTTGATCCAATACTTTTCGTCCTTGCTCATCTTTTGCAAATTGATATGCTTCGTCAATAAACAATACTCCGCCATTGGCTTCATCAAAGATATTTCTGATTTTCTCTGTATACTCAGATTGCCATTTTGATGTAAAATCAGCAATAGGATCCACCTCTTTCAATTTATTGGGTTCTGAGGTAATTCCGAGAGCAAAATAGAATTGCCCCAATAAACGAGCTATTGATGTTTTTCCTGTCCCAGGATTTCCAATAAAAAAGCAATTATTAAACCCCGTATATTCTTCATTTCTTAAAAAACATCCCATTTGACGAGTATAAAGCTCAAGAAAAAATGCCTTGACTCTTTTTAACCCAATAAAGTCCTCATTGATAGTTTGAAGAATTTTTTCAGCATCTTCTTTATTGAATTTTTTTTCATGGAGTTGATTTTGTTTTTTAGATATATTTAACTGCGCTGAGTTGGTTTTCAATGGAATACTCGGTGTGTTTTGCAAGGTAGTTTTTGTGCTACCAACGAACGAATAAGTTACTTTAGTATTCTGATCTTCGGCAGTTGGTCTTTGAGTGGTAACGGTATTTTTATTTTCTTTTGGTTGAATATTTTTTTCTATGTTACGCGTTGTAGTTGTCATGGACGTTTGATTTTTTCTGATGATGTTTACTCCACATAGAAGAATAAAAAACAAAAAATTAAAATTCATTGCTAAAATGATAATGGAATACTCTATTGTAAAAGTCGTTTTATACACATATTGCCATATCCGCTTATCTACCATACAAACAGAAGTACAAATAAACATTAGTGTAACGAAAAACACAAATAATAACAAAAATGTTTTTATGTCTTTTTTCAACATTATAATTCCACTGTTATTGACAATTGGTCCTAAAAGGATCGAACTGGATAAAATACAACCAATGATAAAAATTGGAGATAAAAATACTTTTGTCTTAAACAAATCATACGGCAACCGTAAAGCCCCTTTGAAAATATCTGACAAAGTTTCATACATTGTTGAAATATTAAGTGTAGCAGGCATGGATGACAAACTCAAGTCGTTTAGTGATTTTTGAGCTATGAAGCTGAAAATAAATGTAACCAAAAGCCAAACCGCCAAAACAGGTACTATATTTGTGCTGATATGCAATACCTTGTTCATAAAATTATTTGCAGTGAAGGAATAGTCTTTTGTCACCCGATATCCATTATGCCAATCAAATTGAGGTTTTAGGCGTTTTATCTGGCATCCAAGTGCAATCATTGATACAACAACAAAGAATTCATAAATGAAACTTCCTGGGAATGTGAAAAACAATATAATTCTTTGAAATTTTTCCGGCAACTTATGCCGTGATATTCCTACATAAAATAACTCAAGCAACAATTGCAAAACTAATATAGGTATACAAAAAAGAATCAACTGTACAAAACAAAATTGACTGACAGAAATAGCATAGGATGTCATGAATGAATCTCCAATTATTTTCTAGCTGTTATAAGTGTAATTATAGTACAAATTGCAAGAATTAAGCATTGTAAAAAAATAACTACCAACAAAAGAGAATATACAATGTGGTTATATTTTGTTATATACAGAGAGAAATTAATCCAATTCCCTCCCCACCAACATAAAAACAAATTTATACAAGCCAAGCCCAAAAGTAATTCGATAAATCCCAATATGGCTCCTGCGGAACAGTCTTCATTGCTTAAAGTAATGCTGGAACCTATGCTATAAACAAGGAGCAAGTAAATCCATGTCAGCGGATTAAAAAATTTCACTGAGAAAAAAATCGTACTGAACATTTTTAGGGCATTTGAAAAAATGGTGTAAAAATATTCCCCAAAACTACTCAGCGAACAAATATCAAGAGGTTTGGGAATAATACTAATAGAAGTATTCACTTCCTGAGTAAAACAAAAAAAAGTCAGCACTATAACAGCAAAACTGCCGAAAAGTATCGGAGCAACTCCGATAATAAAAAGTGAAAAATGATACCAAGGTGCTTCTACATCTTCTTCTGACATTGCGTAGTTAACTCTTCCGGCAAATTTTTGTGGATTTAGTACAAAAGGGACAAATTCAGTAATTTGATACCCAAAAATGACAACAAAAAATGCGTGAGCAACTTCATGTAAGATAGTTCCCGGAGCCTGTGTAATATAAAAAACACGACTGAAAATAGAGTTTTTGCACACTTTTTCAATCGATGATGATAAAATATTTATAATGAAGGCAAGTCCAAAAAATGGCACAAAAAGAATAAGCAATTGAATAGAGAATATCTTAAAACTACTTATTACATATGATATAATATTTTCTAACATAACGATTGCTCCATTCATTAACCTTCTCCGCCGCCCATATCGCCGCCGCCCATATCGCCGCCATTTTCAACAGAATCTACTCCCGTATCTTCAGGCATATCGCCAGAGTCTTCGGGCATATCGCCGGAGTCTTCAGGCATATCGCCGGAGTCTTCGGGCATATCGCCAGAGTCTTCGGGCATATCGCCAGAGTCTTCGGGCATATCGCCGGAGTCTTCAGGCATATCGCCGGAGTCTTCAGGCATATCGCCAGAGTCTTCGGGCATATCGCCGGTGTCTTCGGGCATATCGCCGGAGTCTTCGG
>JAZRSP010000512.1:0-2056 GCA_045651565.1 Victivallaceae bacterium
ATTGGGTTCATCCACATCGGCGATCATCTGTTTCAATTCGGCGACCGTTTCCGTGCCTGTCTCAAACATGAAGATCTGATCATTGGCGGCGGCGAATCGGACGAGCAGTTTCAAGTCGGCGATGAACTGCTGATAACATTCGCCCTTATCTTCCGGCAGAAACCCGATATGACAGGCAAAATACCGGATGCCGTAACGCTTCCCCCAGTTCAGCATCCGGCAGGAAAGCAGCATCCGTTCCGTCCGGGAAGCCGCCGGGACCAGGCCGAATTCCCCTTTTTCAAACTGATTGGGATAGGAGAAAAACATGGATGGAACGGCGATCCCATACTTGCGGAACAAGGCAAAAAGATCATCGGATGCTTTCTGGGCTTCTGCTGTTGGTGCCAGCCAATCCTCATACACTCCGGCGATCTGAATGCAGTTCAGGCCGATTGTCTGATAATAAGCGATCCGCCGTTCGTCAATATCTTTGCAGCGGATCAGTGTGCCGATTTGATGCGAGGCCATTTTTTCTCCCTTCGGGTCCTTTTTTGTCGGTTCTGATCGTACTGTACTTGTGATTCCGGAAAAATCAAGGATATCCGGCGGCAAAAGGCGGTTGTAAAATGCCGGAGCGACTGTATAGTATTTCCGGATAAGTGACAGAAGGTATGGTTTTATGAAAATTTTGTTTGTCGGGAATTTCCGCTCCTGGATGAAACTGCATTTGGATCACTTGATTGCCGGTTATACTGCGCTTGGTTGTCAGGTTCTGAAGGCAGACTATCATGATATGGCAAAATGGCACTCCTGCCCTTTACCATCGGCAATGGCTGAAGAGCAAAGGCAGCGTTCTCTGGAGAAGATCATAAAGCGGGATAACCCTGATTTTTGTATTTTTGTCGGGAGTATTCCGTTTGATTTGATACGCTTGAAAAGTTATTACACCGGCGTACCGGTTTTTTATGACTACGATGGGCCGCGCCGCAGATCGTTGGATTCTTTTGCGAATTTGAGCAGAGAATGCATGCTGCTGACGGTTTCCCGGTATATTGAACGGGAATTGCAAAAGAGCCAATGCAAGGCTTTTTATCTGCCGCATGGTGTGGATACGGATTATTATGATCCGCGCGGAGGGATTGACAAGGCCTTTGCTGCCGATGTGGCATTTATCGGACGGGCAACTGCACGCAGGACGGATATTTGCCTGAAAGCCAATACGGATATTGCTCTTTACGGGGATCGGTGGAAGAAAACTTCATTGGCGGGGATGTGCCGGTTTTCCCGTAATGTGTATGAGAAAGAAGTCGTTTCCATCTATCGGGATTCTACTGTGATGATCAATATTTTACAGGAACCGCTGGAACAGTTCCGTACGATTTTGAGTTTACAGTGCTTTGCCGTGCCCTCTGCGGCATCATGTTTGTGTGCCGAGTTTGTGGAGGAATTTCCGGAAGCCTTTGAGGAAGGCAAAGAGGTGTTGCTTTTCCGTTCTCCGGAAGAACTGCCGGAATTATTGGCCAAAGTTACCCGGGATAAGGCGTTGGCAGCTCAAATCGGAGCTGCCGGCAGAAAACGCTGTTTGGCAGAACATACACACAAGCAGCGGGCGATGCAGTTTATGAAAATGGTATCGTAAATGAAATCATCAAAGGAAAGAGGTTTTTTTTTTGTATGCATAAAACGATAGCAAAAATTTGTGCGGCGCTGTTTTATTTTTATAATGAAGACAAACGCAAAGAATTTTATGTCCGGTACAATTCTGCTACGGCGTATAGCGCAAAACTCAGAAAACGCGGTGTGCTGGGGGCAAACTCGTATATTGCCAAAGGCAGTCGCGTGATCAATAAACATACTCGTATCGGTAAATTTTGCTCTATTGCCAGGAATGTTTCAATCGGGACAACTGGGCATTCGACTGCGTTTTTGACAACCTCTCCGGTGCCGTATATGGATATTTCCCATCTTACTGCCGGTATGGTTATTCCGGAACGCGACAGGATTTCGTTTGATACGCAAAAGCCCGTGTTTATCGGGAACGATGTTTGGATCGGACTGAATGTTGTTGTTATGG
>JAZRSP010000513.1:0-2453 GCA_045651565.1 Victivallaceae bacterium
CTATGGGCAAAAAAGAATTTGCCCGTCGTATGACTCAAGCCGAAGAAGCAATCTGGAAATAAATCAATAATCAGTCATCATGCTGGGGAGTTTTGATGATAAAATACTGCAACTATTGCCGGACTTTGCTTAATATCCGGACATACATGTCGGGATGACGTTGCGAAATTTGATTTTTCGCCATTGATTCTGTTCTTGCATCATAAAGTGTTGCAGATGAAGTTGACCAGTTTTTCCGATCTCTTGTAACCTGATACCTTACAAAAAATCGTTGAGATGCGCCCGTTCTTACAGATAATACCCGAATTTTTCTATTTGGATAACGTCTGGATAATTCATTGCGGATCATAGATTCAGAAGTTGACCCGCGCAAAGTTGCAGAACTGCCTGACCAGGAATTACCAGATTGAACTTGAAATCTGACAAAAACAGGTTCATTATCTTTTGCAACCGGACGAGCCTGTGCGAAAAAAATCGCAACAAGAAAAATTACAAACGATATAATTGTTTTTTTCATCTTTTTTTCTCCAGTTTATGTCAACATTATTTTATTACAGCTGTCTTAATTCATTATTCTTCCTCTAACAATAACTGTAGAACATTGAATTAAAATTCATTCCATCCCCATTTTATTACATGCTGCCGGAAGGGAATGGTTTTTTCATGGATCTTTTTGACAGGTTGAATCTTGACTTTGATTTTTTTTACTTTAAGCATTTCTGAAGTATCAGAAAAATTCTTAAATGACATTTTGAACTTCGCACGCAATTTTGCCGGTCCACTACCTCCAATCAATGGACGCAGCAAAAATGCATAACGCACAGCAGGTTCCGGGGTTCCATTGTACCCATAAAAACTTCCTCCAATAACCTCCTGACGAATCAGTTTATTATCTTGAGAAAGCAAATCAAATGTTATTTTATAACCATATTTATCAAGTTCCTTTTCAATAGATGGTATATCAACAAATTTCAAAGGGATAAGATAAGTGGTCCACTGCGGATTTTTTTTACCTGGATTACGGCATACTTTCAAAGGATAAAAATGCTTAACATGCTTTCGGTGATTCCAAACAGTTTCCCTGGCATTGATTCTTTGCATAGCTTGATGCAATCGGGATAAATACTGTTGGTACACCTGCTGCGTTGTTCCCCAATAAAAATCAACATAAAGAACAGTCTTGCCGTTGCTATCATATTCAGGAAAGAGTTTTACCGGCACAGCTTGCCAAATCCGACAATAATCAAGCATATATGAAACAATATATTGTTTCATATCATCACGTCTTCGTTCCTCATCCGTTCCGAGCAAATCTGAATGATCATTTGTTCCCAAAACGGCAGCAGTATCTTTCTTTGTAATAACCCCTTCAAGCAGTTTGTCATTATAAACAGTTACAGAGGCTGTAACTTTAAAAATGCCATCCTTTGTTTTGCGGCAACTCAACTCTTTGTATGCCCCGATATAACCGGCACTTGCAGCATGGATTTTAGAGATTATTTGCACCCTATCACTATTCTCCAAAACGACATTTTCACTTCTCAAAGCCATACCAACAACTTCAGTAATTGCATTGTCTTTGGCATTTTTATGGGCAAGAGCAAGAGTTTCACCTGAGCCGGTAACTTTGACAGTAATAAATTTACTCTGAATTTTCGGATTATCAGTCTTGTTTGCAGCTAACCGGTTATTGGGGACAGCCAATAATTCCACACTGGAACAGCAGACGGCAAATATCAATAACAATGCGGGAAATCCTCGATAAAAAATGTTCATTTCTCACTCCTTCAGTTTTATAAGATTAATCTTAATGCTGTACCTGTTTGCAGTAGGGTAAAATCATCTATTGACCTTCATTGTTTTTTATTTCTTTATAACAGTTCCGACAGCAAGGTAGAACTCTGTTTTATCTTTTGAAAACCAGGTGCCGATGACCGGCATGGCTTTTATAACACCATCTACCCGTTCTTCTACTACATTCAGATAAGTGGATAACGATTTTACTTTTTGCTGCTTACCATCATCAATACTGACAATCTTATCAGCGATTTGAGTAAATGCGGACATCTCCACGCCTTGCGTTTTCAGTAATTCAACCTGTGCTTTGATGCGGCAGACTTTTGTCATATTGGCAACAGCTCTTGCGGAATTACCTTTTGATGCAACGGAAACTACACAGACGATAATTCGTCCTTTCTGCCTTGGCATGGTAAACTCTTTTACTCCGGATGAAGTCATAAAGCGCTTCTTTGCCGTAAGGAATGGTAAAAATTCATCATCAATTTCAACATCTGAAAAATCTGATACCGCAGCAGCAAGCGGTAATGATACACATGTGGTAAATACGATCAAGCCGCAAATAAAAATCTTTTTCAGCTTCATAATTTTTCCAGCTCCTTCCATAAGTTTAATCATTTCCATTTACGATACTGGCAGAAACTTTCGTAATTTCT